>DATMFU010000001.1:0-5030 GCA_035556015.1 Niallia sp.
TTTCTTAGGTTTATTAATTCTGTTATCTGGTGGGTAATGTAACTCCTTAAAGGGAGGAGTAAGGATAAGTTTATTGGTTTTCTTGTTAACTTTAGACTTAATATTAACAGGAACTTCTAATATTCTATTCTCATTTAAAAATTGATAAAACTTAGTTAAATGGTATACCTTGATGGAAAAAGTATCCCTTGAAATGTCTTTGTTTTCCGTTAAATGGTTTAAGAACCAAGTAGCGTGTTCTATAGTTAATCCTGGAATTCCTTTCTTTTTCAAAATAACAAATCTACTTTCATTAGCATCAACTTGTGATTTTATAAAATTTAAAAACTGAACCACTGTATTAGCTGGCTGTCTTTGATGACTTAATGACATTGAATATCTAAAGTATTCTTTTTCAATAAAATCACTAATTGGATGTGGATAGACAATACCTTTCTCTGAATCATAAAAACCTATTATAATCTTTCTTGTGTTAGTTAACTTTCCTCCAATTCTTAGCTCAATAGGAAATTCTTTAACTACATAATGACTATGACGCATCAACCATCCTCCTCCTATTCCAAAATAGCTTGTAATTCCAATACTGTGTTATTATTTCATTATACCCTTTATGAAGAAAAGGGGCAAAACATTAAACTATGATTATATAAGGGGTTTTATGTATTTTTAGTGTATAATTAAAGAATTATGCCCTTATTATGAATGTTAAGGAAGAAAATAAACAATCCTTCCTATTTATGAAAGTCTATTCTATTAATTACAAAAACCAGATGGAGTTTTCCCCACTGATATTATCCCCTTTAAGTAGACAATGTTAAAAAAACTACAGTACGCTGTAGATAAACATTTACTTAAAGGGGATTTTTCTATGTCTAGAAAAAATAATACATATTCAAATGATTTGAAATTAGAAATTGTACAAGCCTATTTAACAGGCAATGAGAGTATGCAAAAAATTGCCGATCGCTATGAAGTTCGTAATGTTTCTCAAGTGAAAGCTTGGGTTAAGAAATACAAAGAAGTAGGCTCGATTGAAGCTTTTGAACGCCTACCTTCGGTAGGTTCTGGTGCGAAAGGTGTGAAGAATCCACTAAAAGGAAAACGAATTCATTTTAAAGATGTAGAAGAAGAACGTGATTATTATAAGGCTCAAGTTGAATACCTAAAAAAGCAGTATCCAAATCTGTAAATGGAGGAATGCCTACTTATCCAGATCGTTATCACATTATCGAAGAAATGAAAGATCGTTACCCAATTACTTGGCTCACTGAAATGGCAAAAGTACAACGGTCAGGCTATTATAAGTGGCTCAAAAACGGCAAGGTATCATTACGTAAACGAGATGATATCCTTTTAAAGGAGCACATTTTAACGATACATCAAACGCATAAAATGTATGGGTACCCCCGTATGAAAATAGCTTTACGAGATAAAGGATTTCATGTAAATCACAAGAAAGTTTATCGATTAATGTCTGAGTTGGGTATTCAATCGATTATCCGTAAAAAGCGTAGAGTATGGGGAAATCGTATATCGCGTGTATTTGATAATGTGTTAGAGCGCCAATTTAAAGGGCGTGTAGAAAATGAGGTACTTGTAACAGATATTACGTACCTACCAACGAAAGAGGGTTTTCTCTACCTTTCGGCTGTGCAAGATTTATATAACAACGAAGTTGTCGCTTGGAAGATTAGCGAACGTAACGATTTAGAATTAGTCATGGATACGCTACAAGAATTGACGGCAAAAAGAAATGTGTATCGAAGCATCATCCACTCGGATCAAGGCTTTCAATACACATCCATTAAATATCATCAAACAGTAGAACAACTTGGCATGATAGGCAGTCATTCTCGTAAAGGGAACTGTCACGATAATGCTTGTATAGAGTCGTTCTTCTCGCACTTTAAAAGTGAATGTTTGTATCTTTTACAAGATAATTCGGAAGAAACGGTGAGACAAGCTGTGGAGCAATACATCTACTTTTACAACTTCCAACGCTTCCAAAAACGACTCAACCACCTGGCACCGATAGAATATCGACACCAGATGGCTGCTTAGTCTTTTTAAGGCTGTCTACTTGACAGGGGTAAGTCCACACCTGGTTTTTGTATTATTTGTCTATTAATACTTTGCCAAAGTTTCGACTAATTTATCTTCAATTATTTTTCCCTTCTCTTCATCCATCAGATGATTTAACAAAATAGAAAAAATGTACTGGTTACCATTATTTGTTTCTATATATCCAGATAGGCTACTAACAGCAGATAAGGTTCCTGTTTTGGCATATACTTTTCCTTTTGTGCTAGCACCAGTTAATCGATTTCTCAATGTTCCACCAACAAACCGTTCTGGTTCACCAGAAATAGGTAAGGATGCATAAAGTATCGGAAACCACTTTTCTCTTTGAACTTCAAATAAAAATTGACTTACATCATTTGCAGTAACTAAATCTATTGGCGAAACGCCAGAACCATCACGAATGAGCATATGACTAGTATCAATGGAATAAGAACTAATTTCTTTTTCCAATACTTCTAAGCCTAATTTAAAGCTACCTTCATTTTTTTTAACTACTCCTAGCTCTTTCACCAATGTTTCAGCAATGGTATTATTACTTAACTTCATAAATGGAACAAGAAGTTCTGATAAAGGAATAGAAGAATGAGTTGTAAGGAGAGAGGCTAAGAGTGGTGTCTTTCCCTTCTCTCCTTTCCCTGTCCAAGTAATGCCTTCTTTTGAGAGTGATTGTTGAAAGACATCTAACACATAGGATGTTGGATCATCTACTGAAATCCATTCTTTTTTTGGTGCTGAATTTATTGGCAAATTCCCTTCTATCATTATCGTTTTATAATGGTGTTTTCGCGTTATTCTCAATGAATTTTCCCCATCACTGCTAACCGTTTTAGCTTTATTAATAATCGTTAGTCCCGTTAATTTCGGACTAGATTTAATTTCTACTTTCTTTCCAATATTTTTAGAAGGTTCCACTTCCAACAAAATGGTACCTGCATCATATTCTTTTGTTGGTGACAATGTTAATGCTGAAATAGGTGCACCATAATAAGAAGACTCATCACTCCATGCTAAATCAATAGAATAAGGGATAGAGTCATACCAAGAATCATCTGCAATAATATCGCCTTCTATAGAGGATATTCCTTTGTCTTTTAGTTCTTTTGCCATTTTTTCTAAATCCTCTGGTAAAAGACTTGTGTCTCCATTTCCTTTTATGTATAGATTTCCTTTGAGGGTTCCCTTTGTTATTTGTCCATCCGTATAAATCTCTGTGATAAATCGATAATCTTCGCCTAAAACATTTAATGCTGCTGCAGCAGTAAATAACTTCATATTAGATGCCGGGGCTAATCGAATATTACTCATATGTTCATAGACGATATCTCCTGTTTTTTGATTTCTGATACTAATTCCAGCTATGCTTCCATTTAAGTGAGGTTCTGAATTGATTATTGTTTCTATTTCTCCTGACAACGACGCACTGATTTCATTCTTATCAGCAAAAACTCTTGGAATATCCGGTATGTTTCTACACTCTAAAAGAAATACAGAGAGCAATACTATCATAAAAATAGCTTTTTTTAGGGAAACCATCTTTATTCCTCCTTATAACAAATATATAGTATGTTCAAATGTAGGAAAGTTTAAACAAGGATTTGTAAAGGAATGTGAATGAACTATTAAAAATTTTATGGAAAGGAAGAATCGTAGAAGTTAATTATGACTTTAATAATGGATAGTTTTAAAGGGAATAAAATGAGTAGATCCCCATTCCAATAAGAGTGAGGATCATTCACGTGAAGGATTTTTTTATTTCTGACAACCAGGACAATAAAAGCATTTTTTGGAGGAAAGCTCGATGAATACTATTTTTTGCTGACATCGTAAACAAGTAGCGCCTTCCATATCGTATACTTTACATTCATCATTATATTTTCCTGTTTTTGGATCATTCATAAATAGTGGGTGTTCCATATATCCCCCTATGTTTGTTGCTGTTTGTAAAATATGCCGAATGGAATGATATAACTTTTTCTGCTCCATTAAATCTAGATCTTCTATTTTTCTAGTCGGAAGAATTTCTGCATCATAACAGATTTCATCTGAGTAACAATTTCCGATTCCTGATAAGAAATGCTGATCAACTAGTTTTAATTTAAGATTTCCTCTTCTATTTTTTATATGATCTAAATAGACGTTTTCTGTAAAAGGAATACTCAATGGTTCAGGACCTAAATCTTTTAATTCTTCATTACACTCCTCTATAGATAATAAGTTTATCTTCTTCTGTTCCATAGAACATCCATCCACCTAACATTAAATGTAACAATAATACTTTCTGATTGGATAAATGAAAAAGTAGATGTTTAGCTCTTCTTTCTATTCGAAGGATGGTTGTATTTGCTACATGCTTTATAAATTCTTGTGTAGTGATATTAATAGATTTTTCGCGGTTAACAACCACAGATGTAATGGGTTTATTGGTAATTAAATTACTCAGTAAAAGCTTATAATTCTCCATTTCAGGTAGTTCAGGCATTCTTTACTCTCCCTTACAATTTTTTATTAGTATTTCTTAATAAGGGGAAGATATGAAAAAGAACATTCTATTTCGAGGATTTCTCCTTTCATAGAATGTTCTTTTTTAAGCATTTAATTATCTAATGATTTACTTAAATCAAAAAGGAATAGATAAGCTAACTTAATTGCCTCACTTACAGTCATTTCTTTATTAAAACCCTTTACATTTTCAAGAGGTAGATTAACTTCCCATAATCCTTCTTGTCCATTAAACATAAGACTATATCGTATATTATCGCCTTCTAGGGCATCTTCAATAAAGGAACGTATATCCTTTTCAAATTTTTTCTGTAATTGTAAACCAAGTAATAATTCATAGGATTTAAAAACGGAATCAACTTCTAAAATAAACGACTCTGTTGAAATCATTTGGAAAGCAGAAGATTCAACATAAATGTATTGGTCTAAATTTGTTTCTAAGTAATGGA
>DATMFU010000002.1:0-2056 GCA_035556015.1 Niallia sp.
TATTATCTTATTGTAAGACTGAATCTTTAACTTTTCAATAAAAAAGACAGATTTATGATGAAAGTAATGTGTTCTTCCGCACATTTTTTTAGAATTATTCATAAATATTTCGTCAGTTGCGAAAGTTCACGGATGCATTAGGTTCGTGATACAATAAAAAATAATCAACATATTACTACAATTTTAGACAATGAAGTAAGGGAAGTAGGGAAAAATATGTCCTATGAGAAAATTATCATCTTATATTGTATTTATAAAATGAATGGAGAAAGGACTATTTATTCTATTCTTCACCTTTTAAAAGGAAAAAAATCATCACAAACCATCCAAGATATTCATGTTTTTCAACTTACCTCACTTTTTCAAACGTACCCTAGTCTTACTAGAGAACATTTGAACGAAATAGTCCAGCAACTAGTTGAGGAAGAATGGATTATAGAAGTAGTCGAAAATTATTATGTCATAAATAAAACAAAAAAAATGGAAGTGGAAAGTTTGTGGATAGAAAAGCCATTTCCGGATTACTTAAAAGGATGGGATTTCCACCCATTTACAACTGCTTTTTGGGAAAAATTATCTTTATTCGTTCAAGTGGTCGCTCATTTATCGGAACAAAGTGTATCTTATATTCCAATACAAAGAAATCCTCTTATACAAGCATGGTTGAAAAGAACACTTCTTAGTATCCCTTTAAAAAAGAAAGAACTAAACAAACAACTGTATGAGGAGTTAATTACTTGTTTAGAGGGTTCTTCACTAGACCCGCAAATCCTAATTAACAGATTGACTGGTTGGAATAAAGTTGGTTTAACAGCAGAACAGACTTCGATCTTGTTACAGAAAGAAAAGTTTGAGTATCAAATTCAGTTCCTTTCACTCCTTCATTACATGATGGATACTATTCTTTTAGATAAAAATAAGTATTTGCTTTTAAGTTATATGATAGATTGGGATCAAAACCATTATACAATTACTACATCTACTGCAAAAACACTGGCTTTATTGAATAAAGGGATGAGTATAGAAGAAATTAGTAGCATTAGAAGATTAAAAATAAGCACAATTGAAGATCATTTAATTGAAATTTTATTAAATGTTCCTGACTATTCTGCTGAGTATTTTGTGGATCAGAAAAAAATTGAGCGTATAAAAAATTGCATGGAGAAGTCTTCTTCTAAGTCTTTAAGGATAATAAAAGAACAGCTAACAGACGTATCTTATTTTGAAATACGAGTTGTACTCTCAAGGTATGGTGATTTATAAATGAATTTAGAAGCAAAATTAAAGGAATTATTTCATCTAGAGAGCTTCCGAATGGGGCAAGAGGAAACTATTTCTTCCATTTTGGATAAGGAGCATACGCTTGCTATGCTTCCAACTGGCACTGGAAAATCATTGTGTTATCAATTTCCAGGGAAACTCTTAGATGGTGTCGTTATCATTATTTCTCCCTTGTTATCACTTATGCAAGATCAGGTAGAACAAATGAAGATGAAGGGAGAAAAGCGAGTTGTTGCATTAAATTCTTTTCTAAGTCCTAAAGAGAAGAAAGATGTCTTAGAAAACTTGCAATTATATAAATATCTTTTTATTTCCCCAGAAATGATAAGTCTTAAAAATGTATTGAGTATATTAAAGAAAATGAATATTTCATTATTTGTCGTTGACGAGGCACACTGTATTTCACAGTGGGGCTACGATTTTCGACCGGATTATCAAAAATTAGGGGAAGTTCGACAAGAATTAAATAATCCCTTAACATTGGCTTTAACAGCAACAGCAACTGAAACTATTCGAAAAGATATTATTCGTTCTTTGCATCTAGAAAATGTAAAAGAAATTGTTTATTCCGTTAACCGCCCTAATATTACGATGAAAATTGAAGAACTTTCTAGCTCGCAGGAAAAAATGGAAAAATTATTAAAATATGTACAGGAAATAAAAGGACAAGGTATCGTATATTTTTCAAGTAAAAAAATGCTCGAGCAAATAGCAACCTATCTAAAGAAGCATTCTAACAAAAGGATTATGTCTTATCATGGTGGAATGGCACAAG
>DATMFU010000003.1:0-2013 GCA_035556015.1 Niallia sp.
ACTAAAAGCAACAGTTAGAACAGCTGCTCCTACTGCTATCTTCCTTGAATTCTTCATTGTGAAACTCCATTTCTTTGTTGGTTAACTTTTACATACTGAACAACCATATCACATAAATGGATTATTTTAACTATTTATATTAAGATTAAAATTAAAGAAATTAATAAAATGGGGGTTTATATGAAAAAGTTATATTCTGCATTACTCGCGCCTCTACTGTCGGCAAGTATACTAACAGGTTGTTCAGAAATGAACGTAAACGGTAAAAAAGACGGAGAATTTTATTCGAGTGAAGATGAAGCTTTTGAAAATGCGAAAAAAGAGTCTACAGGAATACAAGATGTTATCGGTGAAAGCAAGTATGTAGATAACGAAAAGATTGTTATCTATACAATTAAAGAAAAATCACATGTAGGTGTAGGAACAGCTACATTAACTCAAAAGGATCAAAAAATCCGTTGGTATTTTAATGGAAATCCAGCTATTATCAAACAATCAAAGGGAAATACAGATATCACTAGTGAAATAACGACTCCAAAAGGTGTAAAGTACGATTTTTATGCCGGTACCCCAACAAATTCAAATATGACAATTGAAACCCGTACCGATACTGAAGTAGTCCCTCATATTGATAAAGAATATGATATTTATTACTACCTCTCCCCTGTCCCAAGAAATTAAGCAGCAATTTTTTATTTTTTACTAGTCGCAACTAAGGGGGACATTATATATGAAAGTGTTTATAAAATTATCTCTGTTTACGTTTATTATCGTTGGGTTATCAGGGTGTATAGGCGAAGAATATGACTTCTCTCCCCCTACGATTACATTATCGGCCAGTGATGTTGTGGATGTTGAACTGAAAGAAACTAATGTAGATTGGCGCGGAGAAGAAGGAAAACAGTACAGAAAGGAAACAAATACAAGAAATGGTATAAATGGAGCTAAAAAGCAGCAACAGCTAGCTGTAGCCCCTGAAACACAAGGAAATTTAAGGTTTGATAGCGAAGATTTTCTTGTTAATGACATTAGTTCTTATATAATAAGCTCTAGTAATGCGAAGCAAGATATTAGAATAAACGAACAAGATAGAACTTTTACGTTCCCAAGGAAAAAAGGGAATTATGTTTATGTGCTAGAACTTCAAACTGATAGAGGGTATGCCCAATATGTAGGGAACGTTGTTGTTAAATAAATAACATAGAAATTAATAAACCCCAACCTCTACAAAGAGATTGGGGTTTATTAATATTATAGTATTCTACTATATCTACATGAGAAGTCACTTATTATCATTAGTAAGCTCTATAGAAAGATCTTGTCCAGATATTTTTCGACTTACGTATGAGAATAAAAAAGCGCTAACTACAAGCATTGATTTAAGTTTTCTTTTGCCACTTTTCAAAAACAATAAATAAAAGGCAGCAGCTCATAAGTTGAGCTGCTGCCTTTTATTTATAGAAACACAGGAAAAACCTTTTAACGATACCAAATCGTTTTATCTTGATACGGAATACGTTTTGATGAAGCTTCTTTGTTAGGATGACCGACGTAAATTAAGCCTAAGAGCTTATCTCCGTCTTCTAGAGATAAAAAGTCATTCAGTTCTGACTGATAGACAATTTCACCGGTTCTCCAAATTGTAGCCAAACCTTGTTCTTCCGCTACTAATAGCATATTTTGTATACTTGCCGCTACGGCAGAGATTTCTTCAATTTCAGGCACTTTACCAGAAGGACTTACTGCTACAGCAATAATGACAGGAGCGCGAAGCGGTCCTTTTTTTGCTTTTGTTGTTTTTTTCAACGCTTCTTCTTCACTTAGGTGAGCAATTTTTTGCTTCATAATACGTTCCATTTCGTCTCCTAAACGAACGCGTGAATCCCCTGTAAACACGCGGAACTTCCAAGGCTCTGTCTTTTTATGGTTAGGAGCCCAAGTGCCGGCTTCTAACATAAGGTTAATAGCATCTTCTGATACGTCTTTGTCTTGCATGGCCCCAATCGTCCTTCT
>DATMFU010000004.1:0-3316 GCA_035556015.1 Niallia sp.
ATTTCTTCATACCATAAAGCAAGCTTTAAGCCAAAGGTTGTCGGTTCAGCATGAACCCCATGTGTACGCCCCATCATAACAGTATATTTATGTTCTTGTGCCTTATTTTTAAGTATTTCAATGAAGTTTTCTATGTCTTTAAGAATAATTTCGTTTGCTTGCTTAATTAGATAGGAAAGAGCTGTATCTACAACGTCTGTAGATGTTAATCCATAATGAACCCATTTTCTTTCTTCTCCCAATGTTTCAGAAACTGCTCTTGTAAAAGCAACTACATCATGTCTTGTTTCCAATTCAATTTCTTGTATACGAGCAATATCAAAAGATGCATTTTCACGAATCTTTTTTACATCTTCCTCTGGGATTTCACCAAGTTTCACCCATGCCTCACATGCAAGGATTTCTACTTCTAACCATGCTTTAAATCGATTTTCTTCTGTCCAAATTCTTCCCATTTCAGGTCTTGTGTAACGTTCAATCATTTTTTATCCTCCGATTTTTTCTGTCTGTAGGTTCCAAATGTTAGAATTCTCAATTTCATCAATTGCTATTTCAACGGACGACCTTAGCAAAGTAACATGCCCCATTTTCCTATTTTCTTTAGGCTCTTGCTTACCGTACAAATGAATTTTCCAGTCTTGTAAATCTGGAATTTTATCTATTAGTAGCTGTTGATGTTGTCCGAGAATATTAACCATTACTACAGGTCTTAATAGTCTTGTGCTTGCTAATGGCCAGTTACAAATTGCGCGAACATGTTGCTCGAATTGGGATGTCTCACATGCTTCTATTGTGTAATGCCCAGAGTTATGTGGTCTTGGTGCTAACTCATTAATAAAGATTTCTTCATCACTAGTTAAAAACATTTCTACCGCTAAAGTTCCTACTAAATTTAAATATTCAGCAAGTGCCTTTGCTTTATCAATCGCTAAATCCTTTGCATAGTCACTAATTCTAGCGGGTACGATAGATTCATGAAGAATATTATTGATATGAATATTTTCACTCACAGGAAAAACAGTACTTTCGCCTTTTCCACTTCTGGTAATAATTACAGATATTTCTTTGTTAAATGGAATCCATTTTTCTAATACACATACACCATGTTCCAAAAGAATTTCTGCTTCTGTAATCTGGCTACTTTCCTTAATCACATACTGGCCTTTTCCATCATAACCTCCACGAGCTGTTTTTAAAACAGCGGGATACCCTAATTTAGCCAAGCCATTATGAATATCACTTGCTTTTTCTACTGTTACATAAGGTGCAACCTTGATACCAGCCTGTTCAATGGCTCTCTTTTCCTTAATCCGATCCTGCGTTATCTCAAGAAGGCTTGAGCCTTGAGGAACATTTGCATTGTTCGTAAGCCAATTAAGACACTCTGCATCTATATTTTCAAACTCATAAGTGATTACATTACTGATCTCTGCCAGTTTTTTAATAGCAGGTAAACTATCATACGCATCTACAATCTTATAATCTGCTACCTGACCACAAGGAGAATCTTCTGTTGGATCCAAAACGGCTATTTTAAAGCCTTGAGCTTTTGCAGCAATTGCCATCATTCGTCCTAATTGTCCCCCACCGATTATTCCAATGGTTTGTCCGGGCAATATCATTGTATTAGACAAGCTCATCACTACTTTCTAAGACTTCTTTTTTTGTTTTTTCTCTAAATGATTCTAGTTTTTTTGAAATCTCAAGGTCTGTTGCTCCTAAAATTTGAGCAGCTAGTAGTCCTGCATTTTTAGCACCAGCTGTACCAATTGCCACAGTTGCAACAGGTACTCCGCCTGGCATTTGTACTATAGATAATAGTGAATCTAGTCCATTTAACGCTTTCGATTGAACTGGTACACCAATTACAGGTAAAGTTGTTTTTGCCGCCACCATACCTGGAAGATGAGCCGCACCACCAGCACCAGCAATAATTACCTTAATTCCTCGATCTCTAGCATTTTCAGCATACTCAAACATTAAATCAGGAGTACGATGGGCTGAGACTACTTTCTTCTCATAATTTATCTCCAGCTGATCTAGAATATCGCATGCATATTTCATTGTTTCCCAATCCGATTTACTCCCCATGATCACTCCAATAGATGCGGTCATATTCTCCCTCCAAATATCAAATAAAAAAGCTCTAAACAGAACTTCTACACAAAAAGAGAGAAAGTTTCTGTCCAGAGCTCAAATAACCTGAAAAAGTAGTAATTATTACTAACTGTTCAGCTCGTTTTCATTCACTTTCCCTCATAGTCCAGTATTTTACGGTTACCAGGTAGAAACTTATGGGCCATATTCCCAATATTATATGAGGGTATTTAATTATATTTTGTCAGATCTTTTAACCAATTATCACTCTATCATCTTAACAATTGTGTTTATAAATTGTCAATATAAATATCGAACATTTATCACTTATATTATTATATTGTTCGTGATTTAATCCTCAAACTGGACTGCTTCAAAAACAATTTGCTGTGAAATTGGCTCATAGGACATTTGTCCATTTATTTTCACTTCTTTAAAAATTGGTTTTTCCATTCTTTTTATAGGCATATATCCTTCTTTCTTTATCCGATCTAAACATTCTGAAATTGTCTCATCTTCTTGAACTTCAAACTTTTTTTTCTTATTCATTAACTAATTTTCCTTTCTACACTTTTCCCTAGAAACAAACAAATTGTTATTTTGAATCTAGCTTTTTTTGTTACTTATCTCAGTTCACATTTTAAAGGTCAGGAATTTATCTTGAGACATAATTTCCATCTTCTATAAGAGCTTAAAAAAGTATCTATCCTTATCCCTTTATATATGTAATTAAGCTGATTTTCTTTTCTCATTTATTTCTTCCTTATTCTAAGCCACTATTAAATGTTGTACGATAAATTGACTTGAAATTTTCTATAATACAGTGTTTCCTATATTATCTTCCATGATTAGCTATTTCTATCATACTAACAAATATTGCTATATATATCTTTGTCCTTTAGAGAAGAAAGAAAATATATACTACTATATGTAGTAAAAATAGAATCACTAACATTGTAACACTATTCCCTGAAATTTATTACTCATCAATTAGTGATTCACTCATCTTAATATTGCCTAATATATTTATGCTTTCCCAGTACTAGAGATGTAAACCAACTTATTAAAATGTCATGAAAACATACAAAAAAACCTAAAAGCTAAATGCTTTTAGGTTTTTAAAGTGCCTGGCGACGTCCTACTCTCACAGGGGGAGAGCCCCCAACTACCATCGGCGCTGAGAAGCTTAACTTCCGTGTTCGGTATGGGAACGGGTGTG
>DATMFU010000005.1:0-3531 GCA_035556015.1 Niallia sp.
GATCAAACTCTCCAATAAAGAGTAAGATTAGCTCATTGCTAAACTCTAGCTTTTGTATTACTTAATTTTGTTTTACAACAAGTGTTATAAAACGATTATTGTTGACGTTTATTGTTCAGTTTTCAAAGAGCAATATCATTAACTTCATTAAGAAGCAACTTAATTAATATACCATATCATTTTTATTATGTCAACATTTTTTCAAATGTTTCATTTTAATTGTTTTGGTATATTTGCTTTATTACTTCTTTGTAGAAGCAACTTTTATATAATATCAATTTATTACTTATTCGTCAACCCTTTTAATTACTTTAATTTTTCTTTAGATTCATTGTGAAGATAAACGAAGCACTATTAGGATGTTCCAATTTTATTAGTCCTAATCTGTTTATCTCACCTTGTAAATTACCGCATTTCATTTGAATACACTGTAAGTAGGCATCCTTTAACTTTTCTACTGATAATCTATTTGCCAATGTGCAATGGGGAATCCACGTACCTGGTACATATAACGAAACAGTCCCATCGTTAAACCTTCCAAATAACTGATGATGTTTTTTATGAAAAGTTAATCTCATCCGTTAGAATGAAGAAAAGAACCAATAGATTGAAAATTAATTGGTATAGATTTCATATTATTATAGTTTTCTTTTATATACTTTATCAAAGCTTCAACATGTATTTCACTATAACTTGCAAGCGTTATGTGCGGTACCCTATCTTTTACTTCCTTCGCATAGTAAGAGATATTAGCTGTCTCTAAATCATTCCATATATCTTCAATCTGAATTTCTAAATCATGATTAAACAATGCTACTAATGCATACATACCTATTAATTCTCCTTCTCTATGAAATATTGTTTCACCCGTTATATAATTTATCTTTGTATATATCGTTTTCTATAATAAAAATGGCCTAACCAAGTTAGACCATTTTTTATCACATTATTATATTATACTTCAAATTTATTCATCAACTCTTTTAAGTCATCAGCTAATTTAGATAACGCCGAAGCGGAAGAAGCAATTTCTTCCATGGAGGCAAGTTGTTCCTCTGCTGATGCAGCAACATTTTGAGTATGACTTGAGGATTGATCTGTTATCTTTAATAAACCACCAAAAGAAGATACCACACCTTGAGTATTTTTGGAGATTTCATTAGAAGTACCAACCATATGATCAATTAAGTTTTTCAGATTCTCCGTATATTGCATAATCTCCTCAAAACTTTCCTTTGTCCTATTAACGCTATTCAATCCTTCTTTCACCTCAATAAATACTTGCTCATACGATTGGTTAGATTTAACCATATCTTCTTGAATATTTCTAATTAACCCTGTAATTTGAGAGGAAGATTCTTGAGATTGCTCCGCTAATTTTCTAACTTCATTTGCAACAACCGCAAATCCCTTTCCATGTTCCCCAGCCCTTGCTGCCTCTATAGCTGCATTTAAAGCTAGCAAATTTGTTTGATTAGCAATATCACTTATCACATTCGTAATGTTCTCAATTTCTTGTGAACGAAAAGCTAATGATTTAATTATCTCACCATTCTCTTTAACAGTTTTGTCAATAACATTAATTTGCTTAACTGTCCCTTCTACTAATCCCTCACCATTTTTTGCACTATTTGTAGCATCCATACTGACTTTTGATACAGCCAATGCACTATCAGCTATAGACTGGATTCCAGTAGTAACACTCTTTAAATCTGTAGCATTATCTTGTAATTTACTTGCCGCATTTTCTGCTCCATATGCTATTTCTTGAATAGACTCTGTTATCACCTCAGTAGCCTTGCTCGTTTGTTCAGAACTTGCTGTTAATTGTTCTGAAGAAGAAGCAAGTAGCTCAGATGTTGAAATAACTTCATTCATCATTGATTTAATACTATTAGACATTTTATTAAAATTAATCGCTAATAAGCTTAACTCATCACTAGACTTATCCTCTACTTTTATCGTTAAGTTTCCATTCCCCGCTAATTCAAGAGCAGTTGATAATTTTCCTAATCTTTTTTTCAAAGTCCAAGTATACCAATACACAATAAAAAACGAAATGATAATCATAATTAATAATATGATTATGATACTACTAATAAGAGATGAAGTGATTTCACTGATTAGATCATTCGATGCTCCCACATACATGATTCCAATAATTTCACCAGAGTCAGTCTTTATTGGCATATATGCTGTTTGATACATTTTCCCAGCAACATTTGCTTCTCCATAAAAGTTTTCACCTTTTTTTAAAACCGTATTAGCTACTTCTTCTGATGCTTGAGTACCTGTGGCACGTTTTCCATCTGTTATAACATTTGTTGCAATGCGAGTGTCTTGCAAAAATATGGTAACAGTATCTCCTGACTTCTCCCCAATTTCATCTACTACCTCATTATTATCATTTAGGAGTAAATCACCTTTATATAATTGATTATCTTTTACCTTCCACTCACCTGGATACTTATTATTTAAATAGGCAAATGATAAGTTTAAATCCCCTTTTGCCTTCTCCGTGGCAAATTCCTTTATTCCCCAAGTGGTTTTTTCCTTTACTACTATTCCTACAACAAATGCAAAAACTAAAATAATAGCTAATACAATTATATTGATTTTTGAAGCTATACCCCATTTACCGATTCTTCCCTTTCGCAACATATACCCTCCTGGTTTTATCTTTAGTCTGAACAAAAATTTCGTCGGACTAATTAATATCGGTATGTTTAAACAATTTTTTACAGTTGATGTTTTAAACAGAATTTAACGAAAATTAAGATGGTTCAAAACATAAAAAGAAACTCTCATATAGAGATATAAGAGTTCTCCATTATATAAACACTCACACAATTAAGTAGTACTTAAAAAGTAAAAAGCATCTTTTTTAGAGATGCTTTTTACTTTTAATATAGGCTTTTGGAATAATTCGAGAACTTAACTTGATTTTAGTTAATATAAGGAGAATTAGGAATAGATAACAACTTATACTAGTGTTACTACTTGTAATTGTACTAATAGCCATGTTAGGTAAATTTACTAATATGTTTAACAAATAAGACAGGACAAAACCTAAATAGAATATACACGCTAAATAACATTTATATAATTCTACTTTTTTAACTGTTTGATTGTTTCGAATAGCTATTGTGAATTGAATTTGCTTAATGCATCCATAAATAAGCCCTAAAATAAACATACCTATCACCAGAAACCCTATCAGTTCATCCATCATCTCACCTCTCTATAAGCAAATATCACTCTATGGATATATAAAACCCGTCATTCATTAGTAATTCATTTAACTACTTTTATTTTGAGACCCAGTCAAAAGTTAATAAATATATAGTTATATTTATAATCTCCGATTATGTAAAGTTTCCTATTTTAACTAACATACAAAAAAACCTAAAAGCTAAATGCTTTTAGGTTTTTAAAGTGCCTGGCGACGTCCTACTCTCACAGGGGGAGAGCCCCCAACTACCATCGGCGCTGAGAAGCTTAACTTCCGTGTTCGGTATGGGAACGGGTGTG
>DATMFU010000006.1:0-9030 GCA_035556015.1 Niallia sp.
TTCAAGCAATACAATTTATAGTTTCTTTACTAACTATTGAAAAGTTCGACCTAGAAGGGCTCCTATATCCTATATATTCCGTCAAAAAATTAAGTAGGGAAACCCCTACTTAGTTTTTTCTACTGAAAGTTCTTTAATGATAGCCATAACATCCAAATCTCCAAAACCATTTTCTAATGCTTTCTGATACGTTTGGAATGCAGAATGACCCATCTTTTCTAGTTCACCTGATTCATTTGCTAAACGTAAATCTTTTGCCATATGTTTCAAGGCAAACGCAGCAGGAAATTCATTTTCTATAATAGACGGTGTTTTCATTTTAGAAATAGCTGTTCCTACTGCACTTTCATTAATAATGGTTAACATATCTTCTACCTTAATTCCTTGTTGCTCTGCAAATAAAACCGATTCGGCTATCCCTTGTACCGTAATTCCTAACAACAAGTTAATAGCAAGTTTTGCATTACTACCAGATCCTGCTTGTCCTAAATACAAAGATAGTTTGCTCATTGGTTCAAAAATATCTTTAACCTGTTCGTAGGTCTCCTTCTTTCCACCAACTAGCACAATTAAGTTGCCTTCTTTAGCCGGCTGAACACTTCCTGAAACAGGAGCATCTAAAAAGTTCGCTCCATGCTTATCAGCAAGACTAGATAGGAGTTTGGACGTTTCTGGAGAAACAGTGCTCATATCAATAAAAGTTTTTCCTAGTGCACCACCATGCTCTATAACTTTATTCTCCATATATATGCTCTTAACAGCATTATCATCCGATATCATAGAAATAATGATTTCACTATTCTCCACTAATTCTTTTAGAGAATTCGTACGTACTCCACCTAGGTTCTCAAGTTCTGTTCCTTTTTGAGAAGTACGATTATAAAAGTTCAATTCATACCCAGCCTTTAGTAAATTCATTGCCATGGGAATCCCCATATTTCCTAATCCAATCCAGCCAATCTTCATTTTTATTCCACTTCCTTTCCTCTACTTAACTATTCTCATACTAACATAAAAACATGAATTTATTTCCAACTTTGCTTCTTACTTTAGTCTGTTAACACCCCTAATTAAACACACCAATAGTAAAAAAAAGAGCTGAATTGACAAATGAATCTCCAAATCTTCTAGTAGTATGGGCTTTTCTAACTACTAGATACGAGATATCATTTGTAAATCAGACTCTTTCATAAAGTTATTCACTCTATGCTGAATGTCTACCACGTAATGTCCAAATTTGATATACCATCATTAATGATTTAAGAATGGTTAAATAAGTAAGTATAATCCAACCACCCATTAAGTAAGGATTAACTACATCCTTTACAGTTTGACTTGTTAAAAATTCTCGATAATGGATACAAACGTATCCTACTACTAAAATACAAATAATAGCAATTAAAATCCCCTGACCTAGTTTACTCCTCGTTTTGCCTGACTCTGCAGCATACTGATTTGCCCATCCATCTTTTTTGTTAGCTGATAGTTTCCCGAGCCATACTTGACAAAACGTCATTAAATTAACCCACAGATATATCTCTGGACTTATCAATAATCCTGCAAGAACCACATCTATTGTCCTATGCATTGGAGTTTTGATAGCAAGTATCATATTTAACACGGAAGCCAGAACAATTGGCGTTAACCAAATCCATGACCAGTAATATTGATCAGTAGCAACGGCAATTGCTAACAAAACAACAAATAAAGCCCGAACAACTAAGTCAGATAATAACTTAAATTGATTTCTCCAGATTTTCCCTTTATGACGGGTTTGAATACTCAAATCCTTGTTTGTTAATAAATCTACTGTTCCTGAATTCCACTTATTTCGTTGTTCACGAAATGTATGGTAAGTGCGCATCGCGTCTACGAAACAACGCCCTTTTGGACTGATCAATGTTTTCCAACCAGACTTTTGTAGTTGCCATGTAAGTAGCATATCTTCTACATCACTATCATTTTGCCATGGGCCATCTAATTTATTGTGGCTCACCACTTCCATTAATGCTTCTGGACGGAACAAGGTAGCCTGCCCACCTAGCACATATGTACTACCGCCATGATATTGTAGATCTAAAAGCCAACTCGCCATATCTTGCTTTTGCTGATGGGTCCACCATCTAGTAATAGGTCCACCATACTCTCCACTAGCAAGTTTTTCCTCATAATATACATCACTCTTACTAAGAAGACTTTTCTTTTTAGGCATACGCATCGTATATTTGGCCATTACTCCTCCGATATTACGTGCACTGATTAATCCTTCCCATAAATATTTCAGACAATTAGGAGCAAGTCTACTATCAGCATCCATACCAAGAATAGCCTTAATACTTTGTTTATATAATTCTTGTGATTCGGTTAACTGCCTATCATAGATATCTAATAAATCACCATATAATATTTTCCAACCAGAATTCAGTGCGCCTACTTTACGTAGTTTATTTCCTTCCGTTACAATTACTTTTAAATTCAGCCCATATTCTTCTCCAGCCTCTATTGCCTTTTCTTCTGTACGATCTGTACAATTATCCGCTATAACATATACATCTAACTCTAATCCTTTTGGTAATAACTGATCATTTAGACCAGCAAGGCAATCTCTTATTGACTTCTCCTCATTATGAGCAGGTATTAAGGCTACAATTCTTGGCTTCATATATGATTTCTTTACACCCGGGACACTAAAAAAAGAAATACTTCCTTTTTCTGCTTCTTTTTCCGCTTCTAAAGTAAAGGCCAACATTTACACCAACTTTCCACCAAATTATATTTTAAAAGCTAAAAAGCTTTAGTTCTCTATTAAGAACACGTAGATATATAAAAAGAATATATAGATATAAAAATTATATTAATATATTCTTTCCACTAAGCGAATTAGTTCTTATTCGAGAACATTCTATCACCCATTTATTGCCTCGTCAACTTACATTTTCGCTTTTTACTTAATATTTTTCTAACTAAATTCACCATTTTACTATTAACCGGAATTATTCTTTATAATGAACAAAATACTATTCAATTTTATCACTTTCATTGAGTAGGGGTTTCAACTACTTTCTATATTTTATTAATGAAAGCGCATTATTATGAATATAGCAAACCTCCTTTCAATTTCTTAAAAGGAGGTTTTTTCTTTCCCAACAAATTTTCTACTTAAAGTGTATGCTTCCTACTTAAAAACATTGGAATGAACGAATACGATTTGTATCTGTTCCATAGAATGTCCAGCGATTCCTTCTCCATCGAAAACCAGCAACAGAAGTTCTACCTACAAAGGTTGGATAAAACCAGAACGCATTCCCATTATTTAACCAAACATACGTAAATCGGAATAAACAAGGTCTCATGGAACCAGCATCAACAGCTAGAGTGCTAACATTAGACTGAGTGAGTTGAGGTGTAAAAGATGGCGGGGGAGATGTTGGTGCTCCCTGTTCTATTCCATCTGTATTTTGGCCACCAAATGGAGGAAAAGATGGGGGGCCACCTTGTGGTGCACCTGGGAATGACGGGATATTTCCTCCTCCAATTGGTGGAAACCCTGGTATAGAAACATTGCCTATAGAAGGGAAGCTTAGTCTATCATAGGTTGGGTAAGTATACGGGACATACATATAAGGATGATATGGCGAATAATTCATCTCATTTCTCCTTTCCTTTTTATGTTTTAATTTATGCAATTCGCCTATATTGGTGCATATCCGGTTATGATGTCATGTAATGTTTAAATGTTGTTAGAAAGGATAATTTATATTAATATACTTCCCAACCCGAATTAATTTAAATATAAACAATCGATTAAACTTATACTGTCCACTCATTTTGTTATCATTTGTTTATTCATTAATTCCTAATTCTAGCTCTTGGGTTTCTTCTTTTATTTGTCCAATTAATGAAATAACCGAACCTAATGCTTGAATCCAGGAGCCTATTACTCCAAGGGAATAAATAGTTTGTTTAGTTGGCTTTTTTAACTGTTCTGTTCCATCCACCGCTTGCAAGGCATTTCCAATGCCTTGCAAATAGCCACCGACTATATTTTCCCATCTTCCTGATGGTGTAGAATTATAGTATTCATCAGTTAATCCAACAAAACTCCCTATGGATTGTAACCAATTACCAGTAATAATTAATTTTTGACTATTGTCACTTCCATAGTTAATATATAGTCCAACTAGGACAGTAGAATTTCCTACAGCTTGAATTTCGTCTCCTAATTGCTCAAATGATAATGGAGTACCCTGTCCATCTGCAGATAACGCATTGCCAGTAGCTTGCAACACATTTCCAATTTTTCTTAAGTCAATCCCCAATTGATTATTTATAAAAGGTAATGGAGTACTTCCAAGGGCAGCTTCAATCGTTCCAATAGCAGAAAGAACAGATCCAAGAACTTCCTTTACCTGTCCCAAAGAAGACGATTCCGTTTCCTTTGGTTCATTCCTATCCGTTTTCATGCCACCACATCCAAAATGTTCTTCTTTCTATCTTATGAAATGAACCCTAAAATGATTATTTTTGTTTTTAATTTCTAATATATTTAGTATAGAAGACAAATGTTGAATAATACTCCTTTACATCTACAAATGGAAATCAGAAATAACGACAAGTTTCCCGGGAAATTCCTTAAATTTTACGATTTCCATTAAAATATTTTACATGAGAGTATTTTCAAATTTTATTGGTTACTGTCTAGAAATAGGAAAAACGCTATTTTATTATAGAGTTCATTTTTAAGTTTTTTTTAAGACTTATTTCTTATAATTATATTGGATGGAATTTTAACAACAGAGTATCCTTTCACACTCACTCAAAGGATACTCTGGCTTTTTTTTAATCCCCTATTCTTCTTCCCCCTAAAATAACTGTAGTTAATAACACCATAGATTGAAAACAATGTTTAATTTATGCAATCACACATATATTAAGATAAATGCCTATTATTTTACAGATTGGGAATTTATGAATATAATTTTGATAACACCATTAGGGAAAGGAGATTTCATAATGGAAAATTCAGAAGATAAATTAGAACAAGAAATAGAAGTTTCAGGAAAACACTATTCAGAAGAAAAATTTTGGACAAAATTAAAAAAATTTGGTAAGAAGGCTGGCTCTTCTGTCGTATACGCTGTTTTACTTCTTTATTACACACTACAAAAACCAAATGTTCCGAAGAAAGCGAAAGCAACCATCATTGGAGCTTTAGGTTACTTTATCCTCCCATTCGATCTTATTCCTGATTTCGCACTTGGTTTAGGATTCACGGATGATTTAGGTGCATTAGGAATTGCATTAATTCAAGTTGCTATTTATATTGATGAAGATATTAAAAGAAAAGCTAGAGAAAAACTTGCAGATTGGTTTGGAAATAACGTGGATACAACTGAAATTGACAAAAAGTTAGATTAATAAACTGGTCTTTTTATCGTAATTAGCTTTTTGAGGATTTTTGGGGCTTTTTGAACTCAGCACATAAAAACCTAAATGATCATATATCATTTAGGTTTTTATATAGCTATTCTTATAAATATTCTTTCTTGATTTCTACATTACTTCTTATTGTATCAATTGGACGTACCAATTGTTCAATTTGCTCCCTTTTCGATTCAAAGAAAGGAGGTAAAGCTAATCTCTCACCAAGCGTTTCATATGGCTCGTCCTCCATAAATCCTGGTCCATCTGTTGCTATTTCAAATAAAATTTGAGGAGCAACATTTGAGTATAGAGATCCAAAGTAGAAACGTTCAACGTATCCTGAATTCGGCAAATTAAAACTAGTTAAACGCCTTTGCCATTCCTCTAGTTCATTACGGTCTTTTACACGGAAAGCTGCATGATGTATTGTTCCATACCCCTGTCTTCCTTGAGGAAGACTTGTATTAGATTCTACTATCACTTGTGCTCCATTTCCACCTTCTCCCATCTCAAATAAATAGAATGAATTCTCCTCTGTTATCTCTTTCATAAGGAAGACCTTCTCTAATACTTCTTTAAAATAATCTAAATAAGAGGTACGAACAAAAATTGGCCCCAATCCAGTAATTGCATATTCTAGAGGAACCGGTCCTTTTTGCCAAGGAGTACCAGCTTTCACACCCCTATTTTTTTCGTCTGAAATCAACTGGTATTGTTGATCATCAAAATCAACAAATGATACTATCTTCTTTCCAAATTGCTCTTTAATCCCTTTATGAGACACTTCATATTTATCAAAACGTTTTACCCAATATTCTAACGCTTCATCTGTCGGTACACGAAATGATGTTTTAGAAATTTCATTCGTTCCATGTTCCCCTTTAGGAATACCAGGAAAGTCAAAAAAGGTCATATCTGTCCCTGGACTACCTACATCATCTGTAAAATACAAATGGTATGTTTGAATATCATCTTGATTCACTGTTTTTTTAACTAATCGAAGTCCTAATACATAAGTGAAAAACTGATAAATTTTTTCTGCACTACTTGTAATCGCTGTAATATGGTGTAATCCTTTTAATTGATTCATTGTTATCCTCCTTGATACTCTTTTAATTTAGCATAGATGTCGTGTATTTATACTTTTAGTAAAGATATTGGTGATTACTGAAATACACATGAATTTTATAATTATCTCAAATTAATATATCTCAAACTCAAGATAATAATAAATCACTCATCCTATATTGTCAATACATGCTACTTTTTATGGAGGGGGGAAAACCTCTATAAAAAATAAAAAAGATAGAAGGAATACGATCCAACTATCTTTTTATTCTTTATAAAAACAATCCAACAATAGTGGCTGTTAACACAGAACCTAATGTTGCTGTTAATAACATTTTCAAACCAAATTTAGCTACAATCTCTGCTTTCGCTCCATTGATTGCTTGGATGGAACCAGAAATAATCCCAATACTTGCGAAGTTAGCAAAAGATACAAGGAAAGTGGAGAGAATTCCCACTGTCTTTTCATTTAAGTCAGGAATCATTGGCTGGAATTGTAACATAGCAACAAATTCATTAGCTGCTAATTTTGTACCCATAATGGATCCAGCTGAGACAATGTCACTTCCTGGAATACCCATTATCCATGCCACTGGTGCAAAGATATATCCAAGTATTTCCGTAAAGCTTATCCCAAAAATACCTTCGAAAAGTCCATCTATTAATGCTAGTAGACCTACATATGCCACCAACATAGCTGCAACAATCAATGCAACTTTCCCACCATCAAGTGCACCAGCAGAAAGTGCTCCAAATATAGAATTAGTATTGGAAACATCCTTAATATTGATTGTTTCATCTTCATCCGGTTTAATTGGTGCCACAATAGTAGCAATAATTAAAGCTGACAAGGCATTTAAAATCATAGCTGCTAACACGTATTTAGCAGGAATCATTTCCATATAAGAACCCATTATAGAAGCAGACACCGAAGCCATTGCTGACGTACACACTATAAATAACTTGTTAGCATTCATAGTGTCTAAATGAGATTTTATAGCAAGTAATGACTCAGATTGACCAAAGAAGATGGAGTTAATGCTATTAAAAGTAACTACTTTAGATAATCCTGTAATTTTTGATAATGCACCACCAATATATTTAATAGCTAGTGGCAACACCCTTATATGTGTTAATAAAGATAGTATCGTAGAAGTAAAGATTATTAGCATAAGTACATTTATAAAGAATACACTTCCACCTTCAGGTACTAATCCACCAGTAACAAAATTTACTCCTTCATAACCATAATTCAGTACTTTTGAAACACCGTTTGAAGTAGCTTCAATGATTTTGGTACCAACTGTTGTTTTAAACATCAGTAATGCAACTAAAAATTCTAGTACAAATAAAATTAAAATTGCTTTGAAATTAATTCCTTTTTTATCATTCGATAATAAAAATGATATACCTAATGTTATAACTAAACCTAGTAGACCTATTAGAATTGACATATGTTCCTCCCTTAGCAATAAGCGGATTTGACGAAAAAATAAATTATGGTAGAATATTTATTCTTATCATTCCTATGAATCAAAAAATCAACATATATTTTTAGATGTTACCTTATATACTAGCGAAAGTCATCCCAAAATTTATAATTAGTTAAAGTAATACAATTCACTCTTTTTTAAAGATTTTAACAGAATAAAATTATTTAAAAATAAAATTAATTCGTAATTAATCGCATATAATATAGAATTAAACATAAAAAAATCCCTAAGACATTCTTAGGGACAGAAGTAATATTTTATCATTATAACTTGCTATTAAAAAAAAACTCCTGCAAAAAAATACAGGAGTTTTTTTATTTAAGCCGCCTTTTTCTCTTCTACCCCCACCTTAATACTGTGGAAGGTAGGAATCATGTTGAATAATATATTTAAAATAATTGCAGTTAAACTTCCAGCTACAATTCCACTTTGGAAAAGAATACGAATACTCTCAGGGAACTTAATAAATATATCTGGTACAACCGTCACTCCAAGCCCCATTCCAACAGAACAAGCGAGAATTAGTAAGTTTCCTTGTTGGTTAAAGTTCACTTGACTTAACATTTTAATACCATAGGAAACAACCATTCCAAACATGGCAAGAGATGCCCCACCTAAAACTGCGGTTGGAATCAAGGTTGTAACTGCAGCGATTTTTGGGATGAAGCCTAATGCAACTAAAATCATCCCTGCAGCATAAATGGCACTTTTGGTTTTTACACCTGTTAATTGAACTAACCCAACATTCTGAGAATAAGCTGTATACGGAAAAGAATTAAATATTCCTCCAATAACAGAGGCTAATCCTTCTGAACGATAGCCTTTCGCTAAATCCTTATCTGACACTTTTTTATTCGTAATATCACCTAGAGCAAGATACACACCTGTTGATTCAATTAAACTTACAATCGCAACAAGTATCATGGTAATAATGTAAGTTATATCAAAAGTAGGTGTACCAAAGTAAAACGGTTTAATACCATGAATCCAGTTTGCTTCTCCTACTTCTGAAAAATTAACGATACCCATGAAAGAAGCAATAACT
>DATMFU010000007.1:0-3019 GCA_035556015.1 Niallia sp.
CGCCTTGAATTATACTTCCCACAGATTCTCCGAAAGGCAATTTAAATAGGGTAAGTGCAATGAGAAAAGTAACGGCTAAGTTTAATAGTGCAGCATGGATTCCCTTCATTTTTAAGATCGTTAAGCATACCAGAAATAACAGGATCGGAATTGCTGCAACTAATGCTGAAAGACCAAGATTATTAAAAGGATTAAAAGTATCCACTAACATAATGTCTCCCCCTATGGGTCAAAGATGTGAAATCAAATTATATGGCTGAATTTTGTATCTCTTTTAAGGTTTGAACAGATTTAGTAAGCTTCTCTTTTTCATCCTCAGTCAGTGATAGTTCAACAATCTGTTTAACACCGTATCTTGTAATCACAGACGGAACTCCAATAAAAACATCTTGATGTCCGTATTCCCCTTCTACTAGTGCTCCAACAGGCAAGACAACATGTTCATTTCTTAAAATCGCTTTCGTTATTCTTATTAGCCCCATTGCAATGCCATAATATGTGGCACCTTTTGCTTTAATAATTTCATAGGCGGCATCACGCACCTCGACTGCTATCTCTTCCTTCCTCTCCTCTGATAACCTTTCTGCAACCGGTGTTCCAGCTATATTTGCACTGCTCCAAACAGGGAATTGAGAATCACCATGCTCTCCAATAATATATCCATGAACACTTATTGGTGCTGTATCAAATTCTTTTCCTACTAAATAACGAAATCTGGCAGAATCTAAAATAGTTCCAGAACCTATTACTCTTTCTTTAGGAAGACCAGAGAATTTCCAAGTTACATAAGATAGAATATCGACAGGGTTTGTTGCGACTAAGAAGATACCATTAAACCCGGAATCCATAATGCTCTCAACAATAGATTTAAAAATTTTTACGTTTTTATTCACAAGATCCAGTCTTGTTTCTCCAGGCTTTTGTGCGGCACCTGCACAGATAACCACAAGAGCGGCATCCTTACAATCTTTATATGAACCATATCTTATGTTCATAGGAGTAGGTGCATAGGCAATACCATGGTTTAAATCCATAACATCCCCTTTTACCTTTTCTTCATCCAGATCAACAATGACCAAATCATCACATAAGCCCTGATTTAATAATGCATAAGCATAACTTGAACCAACAGCACCATTACCTACTAATACAATTTTATTTCCTAATGTGAGATTCATTTGAATTCCTCCAGTACTCCAATTTATTTTGTGAAGTATTTCACATAATCTAATAAAAAAATATTTTTTCTAGTGATTAATATAGATAAGTTAATTGGGTTGCTTAATGTTTGTGAATAATTTTACAAACAGTTTTAAAAAAATACATCCGCGGAATATTACATTGTGAAGTATTTCACAATTAGAATATATCATGATATTTCAATTTGTTCAAGACCTTTTTATAACAAATAACTAAAAGTGAGATTCACTTTAAAAAGGAATCTCACTTCTACATATGTTACACTACCGTGCTTTTTTTCTTCTATATGAATACATTGTAAATATTAAAATAAACCATAATGGTGTCAGTAATAATGCCAGGCGTGTTTCACTAGCAAATAGCATAATAATAAGAATCATAGCAAATAACGTTAGAACGACATAATTAACAAACGGCGTAAACGGTGCTTTAAACGTTGACTCAGCATGTAAGTGCGGACATGTTTTTTTATACTTTAAATGACAAACAATAATGACACCCCAAACCCAAATAAAACAAATAGCACTTATTGTTGATACGATTCCAAATGCTTGTGCCGGGATAAGTTTGCTCAAAAGTGCTCCCACTGATACAACAAGTGTGGATATGAACAATGCGTTATGAGGAACATGGTTTTTATTGAGTTTTGCTAAGTTGGATGGCGCCTGATTACTCCTGCTTAAATTATATAGAATCCGGCTTGTTGAAAACATACCACTGTTGCAGGCAGAAGCAGCTGACGTTAACACAACAAAATTAATAATGCCGGCAGCAATTGGAATTCCAATTAAGCTAAATGTTTTTACAAATGGACTTTCCTCCGCATTCAATTCGGTCCATGGGTTAATGCATAATAGAACAATAATGGAGCCAATGTAGAAAAATAATATTCTTAAAGGAATCTTATTAATAGCCGATGGAATATTTTTTCTTGGATTGGCTGTTTCCGCTGCTGATACACCCACTAACTCTACACCAACAAAAGCAAATAAAACCATTTGAAAGGAAAGTAAGAAACCTGAAATACCATTTGGAAAGATCCCACCGTGTTCCCATAGATTTCTGATTGTAACCGCCCCTGCATCGGTCTTAAAACCTATCACAAGTAAAATAATCCCAACACCAATTAATAAAAGAATCGTAATGACCTTTATTAAAGCAAACCAAAACTCTAATTCTCCAAAAAGCTTAACCGTTAATAGATTGAAACCTAATAAAATAATCAAACAGATAATGGCAGGAACCCATTGTGGTATATCAAACCAATACTGCACATATACACCAACAGCAATAATATCTGCCATTGCGATCATAATCCAACAAAACCAATATGTCCAACCAGTCACGAACGCTATTCTAGGTCCAAGATAGTCTTGGGCAACATCTGTAAACGATTGATAACCAGCTTTAGATAACAAAAGTTCTCCCAATGCCCTCATAATAAAAAATACAGCAATACCCACCGTTAAATAAGCAAAGATAATAGAAGGACCTGCCAGTTGGATTGCTTTACCGGATCCTAAGAATAATCCAGTACCAATAGTGCCTCCAATGGCAATTAATTGAACGTGCCGGTTGGCTAAATCTCTCTTTAATTCTTGTTGTGCCAAATCTACTCCTCCTTAAAATTTGCCACAATCTCTTGTGTGACACATGAGCAGCATAAACATAATCCATTAAAAAAAGAGATTGGATATCATCCAAATCTCTTGGTCATAAGAATATGAAATAGTATTTGTTGTACTAGTAAAATGATTAGTTTAACAAATAGGTATTCTATACTCTTCTGTCCTTTTGCCTGAGATTATGAATCCTTCGG
>DATMFU010000008.1:0-6409 GCA_035556015.1 Niallia sp.
CTGTCATTTGTTCTTGTTCCCATATATTTAATAATTCTGTTTGTAGATTTTGTCTTGTAATCTCATCTAGAGCACCAAAGGGTTCATCCATTAACAGTAATTTGGGTTTAGCAATAAGCGCTCTTGCAATGGACACCCTCATTTTCATTCCACCTGAAAGTTCCCTTGGTAATGCCCTACGGAAATCCTTTAAGCCCACCAATTCCAAAACCTTTTCAGCCATCTCGACTTTTTTCTTTTTCGGGATATGTTGAAATTCCAAAGGCAGAAGGATATTCTCCATTACATTTCTCCAAGGTAGCAAGGTAGCGTCTTGAAAAACAAAGGATACATCTGTACTCTGCTTTTGAGCAAGACGAGGACTTGTTCCTAAGATGTTCAATTCGCCATCTGTATGATCAATCAACCCAGAAATCATTTTAAAGATAGTGGATTTTCCACAGCCTGATGGACCAACAAATGAAACAAATTCACCTTGTTTAATATCTAGACTTACATTTTGAACCGCTGTTTTACCATTTGGATAAATCTTATTCACATTATGTAAATGAACAATGGAATCATTAATGGAACTTGGATTTTGCTTATCCATCACACTGGTATTTTGCATAAAGAACCACCTTTCTTTTTTTAGTTACATGGAGCTTTTGACAGTACGAATATCAAAACGAATCATTTCCTTTATGGCACTAGCAAAGCTTTCACTCACTAGTGTGATAAATTGTTCTCCCTTTTCCTTTGTTGCCTTTGTAGCATCACCTGCAACTCCTGTAGAAGAAATATCATCCATTACCCATGCAAAATAGCTAGTTCCCTTTAGGTATAAATGCTTTGTATCATCAGGTAAACTAACAAACTCACTCGGGCTTCTCTCCATATTCACCCATCCTTCTTTTAAAGCGAGTACCATAGAGGTTTCTACTTCCCCTGCATGAATTCCATACTTTTGTTCCTTTTCTGAAAGGAGCGAATTGATCACGGAATAATCAGGATTCAACCTAAATACATTTAAACCTGTTTCGATCCGAACATCTCTCGCCATCATATTTAGAAGGTCATGATTTCCACCATGGGTATTAAAAAGTAATAACTTTTTAAATCCACTTGCACTCACACTTTTAGCAATATCACTAATTACCGCCTGTAAAGTGGATGCTGACAATGTCATCGTTCCTGCCATCCCTAAATGTTCTGTACTCTTACCATATGGAAGAGAGGGAAGAATCCAAACATTCTCATCTGGAATTAAATGAAGTGCTGCTGACAATAATCCTTCACCAATTAACGTATCCGTATATACAGGCATATGAGGACCATGCTGCTCAACTGCACCAATCGGTAAAATGACAAGTGCGTTTTCTTTATCTAATTGCTCCACCTCTAAAGCAGATAATCTAGGCAAAAATCTTTTCTCAAATGCATTGCCGCTATATCTATTTTGTAACATTTTCTTCCACCTTCTTTTTCAAAAAATTTAATTCCACCATTCTACTCCGTATTATTTACATCTTCTATCTTATTGTGTCAATTTTCTTAACATTCACTATATTCATATTAGTATGTGTGCGATTATTTAACATTGGAATTTATGTAGAAATTTTCTTAATATTTTGTATATTTTAAACAATTATATAGACACTTATCTATAAAGGCTTCTGGCATGGGTGGAATATGGAAAATACAGGGATGAAGAAATGGTAATACTATATGCAAGAGGTATTTTTAACAAAATAAAAATGGCGCAAGAGACTTTTGATAGTCCCTTGCACCATTTTCTCTTTCCTATCCTTTCTATTTCAAAACATTACATTGGTTTCACAATAGTTGTTTCAGTTCCTCTACTTGATGCTCTAAATTTTTTCTACGGCAATAAATTTCCTCTTCCTCTTGTCTTAACCGGTCTAGTTGCTCCGTTAAATTTCTATACACTTGGGCAATTAATTCCTTATCTCCACACTTTGACTCGTCCTTTAGATTAAAAATCAATTGGATTTCTCTTAATGTTAAACCAAAACCTTTTAACTCTTGTACTACTTGGAAGTGAAGAATATCTTCCTCCCCATAGTCTTTATTATTCTTTTGCCATTTGGGATTAAGTAATTTTAATTCCTCATAATACCTAACTGTATCCTTTGTCGTATTCATTAACGTTACAAACTCTCCAATTTTCATCCATAATCTCCTTTATAAATAATTGACATGGGGTTAACCCCATCATTTTTAATAAATATATTACGAAAAATACAAAAGGGAGTTGAACATTTTGGGTTTACTTTTAGGGATTATACTAGCTACCATGTACGGAGTTCTTACCAGTATCAGTGGGATCTTACAACTGAAGAAAAAGCAAATACCACTTTTATCTGCAGTAAGTATATTTATATTTGGAGCATTAATTGTTCTAACTGCATTACTAATAATGGTTCATTCCATCATGTTTACTTTACTTCTATTCAGCTTACTAGTTATACATATAGTAGCATTAATAAATGGTTTTTATCTATTCGGACGAATCAATATTTCCCACCATTTTTTTAGATTAGTTATCTCCTTATTCATTATAGTATTAATTAAATAAACTATTACTTAGTTGTAACTCGCTTACTGAAAGTACATGATAAGCATGATCAAAATATAAACTAACATAGTTGATACTTTAATCATGCTTATTGATACAATCCAATAATTTTATTCAGAAAATTCAAAAAAACCAACTATACTTGGTGTTCAAACTATCATTCTTGTAGATAATAGTAAAAAAGGAGGATACTTACAGTTAGCTAAGAAACGTAGGTAAGGAACATCTTACTATAACGTCGCAACCTCTTGCTCACTATTGAACAAAGTATTTTATCTTACTACCTTTCTCCCGCTAACACTCTGCTAGGTCAACATCCTTCCTATACCTCTTTTACATCATCGAAGGAATGATTAGCATTCCAACTCCAAGAAAAATATTAACCACATTTTAAAAGGAGAATCTGTTTTTATGAAAGAAATTCTTACATCGTACAAAGTGAATAAGAAAACGAAAAGTTTAAAACCGGCATATCAAATTGAATATCAATCGATTGTTATGGAAGCAGGAAACAAGGAGCTTTATGTAAGAATGACTCCCCTCGAGATTATTAAACAAGCAACACTGGCTGGTGGTGCAGCTTATAATGGCCGTAGGACATCCATGACTTATTTGACAGGTATTCAGAAGAAAGTTCCTATTCCTATTAGTGAATCCCAAAACATTTATGCCTTTCCCACTTGTTCCCCAAATCATCCAGACTGCATATGGATTTTTTTCCATCATGTAGAAGATATTAAACCATCTGCTGGAGCTTACAAATCAGTGATTCAATTTAAAGATGGTCGTGAGTTGAAGATGAAAGAGTCTCTTCCTGTATTAGAGAAGCAAATGTATCGTACTTGGCTTTGTATAAAGGCCCTTCACGGAGAGATTTAGTGTAAACATCCTTTTGGAAACTTTTTTACTCTCATTTGGCAAAATATAGAAAAATACCAACTATACTTTGTGTTCATTCTTTTTTCCAGTTTAGATAATAGGGAAAAAAAAGAGGGATAACATTGTATTTAGATCTGTTTAAAACGAAAGAATATAATAAAATAGTAGGAAGACTGATTAGAAAAAGAAGAATATGGAATGATATGACGATTGAATTACTAGCAGAAAAAACCTGCTATAGTACAAACCATATAAGTAAGGTAGAATTAGGAACTTCCCAGCCAGGAATAGGTGTATTTCATGCGATTTGTGATGTGTTAGAAATTAATGCAACAGAATTCTTTCTGGAAGTAAGAGAGGAACTGGAAGCATGGGACAGAGAAAATAAAAAATAATCATTAAAAAAAGTGCCAATTCCCCTGTTTAGCCTAGGGAGGAATTGGCACTTTCTTTTTATATAATAGAATACCCCAACTCTTGTATATCCCGATGAAACATCTTCACGGTATCTAAAGAAATAGCTTTCAAATCTTTGCCGACGTTTTCTAACTTTTTTAGAATTTCAGGAGTACAGGTGATAATGGAACATCCACACTCCTCTGCTTGCATGATATTAATTAGTTCCCTAGAACTTGCCCACAGTAGTTCTGTCCCTTCTTTTCTTTGACAAATTTCTGCAGCTGCTTTCATGGTAGGAATAGGATCAACTCCAGTATCTGCAATTCGACCTGCAAATACGGAAACAATATTCTTTGTACCGGCTGCAAATGCGTCCACTGTTTCTTCTACTTGGTCGAGGGTTAGAATGGCTGTAATATTCAATTTCATTCCTCTATTAGATAATCGACGAATTAATGGAATAGAAGATTCCCCAATAGAATTAGTGATTGGGATTTTTATATAAACATTTTCTCCCCAACTATGAATCTTTTCTGCTTCTTTTTCCATTGTATCAAAGTCATCGGAAAATACCTCAAAAGAAATCGGATAATCAGGAATATGGTGAATAACCTCCCTCGCAAATCCTTCGTAATCGGTAATGCCAGCTTTTTTCATCAAAGTAGGATTTGTAGTAAATCCATGCACCATTCCACTTCTATAGGCCTCTAACATGTCAGATAAAACAGCACCATCTGCATATATTTTGATACGTAATCTTTTCATGATTTCACTCAATATGCTTACCTCCTATCAATCTTCTTCCGTTAAATGATTAATGGTAGCTGATTTCGTTTTGATAAAATTCGGAATGAATAAAACAAGTACTAATAAGAAGACAATGGCATAAATCCCTGCTGTTGTGAAAATATTACCTGCTTGCCCAAGAAGAATACCAATTAACGCAAAGTCTGCATCTCCAAATGTAGAATTAGCAAAGCCTAAATCTCCTAATACCGGTAAAAGTAAGGCAGGTAAGAACGTGATAAGTAACCCATTTACGAAAGATCCAAGCATCGCCCCTTTTCTTCCGCCAGTTGCATTTCCATATACTCCAGCTGTCGCTCCACAGAAGAAATGGGGAACAAGCCCTGGAATGATTAACACACCACCAGTAAAACCTAGAATTAACATCCCGATGATTCCACCAGCAAAGCTACAAATGAAACCGATGATAACAGCTGTTTGCGCATATGGGAAAAAGACTGCACAATCTACAGCAGGTACTGCATTTGGAATGATTTTTGTCGCAATCCCTTGGAAGGATGGAATAAGATCTGCAAGAATCATTCGTACACCGTTATATACAATCGTTACACCAATGGCGAACTGCAAGGCACTCATTAAGGCAAATAAATAAGGAGACGTTCCATCTGATAAAGTACTAACAAATTCTGAACCAGCAGCAATGGCAGCAATCAAATAAATAACACACATCGTTAAGGCAGTAGATAGTGTCGTATTTCTTAAGAAAGACCAGCGCTCTGGAATATTAATTTTTTCCGTACTATCTTTAGGACTTCCTACAAATTTACCTACCCATGCAGAAAGATAATAGCCGATACTTCCAAAGTGACCCATGGCAATATCATCACCATCAGTGACCTTCAATGTATACTTTTGTCCAATTGCAGGAGAAATGGCACTCCATGCCCCTAAAATAAATCCACCTATAATGACAAGTAATGTTCCTGATAATCCGGATGCACCAAGTACAGCTGATAGTAAACACGCCATAAAGAAACTATGATGACCAGTTAAGAATACATATTTATATTTAGTAAATCTCGCTATTACAATATTGAGAATTAATCCAAGTAATAGAATAGACATTGTTTCAACGCCTAGTATTTTTTGAGCGGTAGCAACTACTGCTTCATTATTTGGGACTACTCCTTTTATATGAAATCCCTTTTCAATCATTGCTCCTAATGGTTCAAGGTTGGAAACGATAAAAGATGCACCTGCGCTAAGCATGATATAACCTAAAATAGGTCCGAGTGTACCTGTTAACACTTTATGGAATGGTTTTCGTAATGCAATAAGACCTACAAACGCAATTAATCCTATTAATAAGGCCGGTTCTGACAGAACATCTTTCAGAAATTCCAACACATTTGTTAAAAAGTCCATGTAAAAGTCCCCCATAATCATCTGTTATTTTTTACTTGCTACCTCTTGTAAAACATCTTTAACATCCTCTTTAATCTTCTTTTTATTAATATAACTTCGAACAATACAAACTTTTTGTTTAGACTGATCAAACTGCTTCGCTAGTTCTTCTACTGTTACAATGAGATCGCATCTTCTTCCCTTTGCACCATTAAAGTCAGATGATTCCACTTCTGCAGCTATCCCTAATTCAGAGCAAATCTCTTCTATTTTCATTTTCAACATTAAGCTGCTACCAATTCCATTTCCGCAAACGGTTACAATTGAAATCATCAAAAATACATCTCCTTTATCATTCACTATAGTTTTGAATTAGAGGTAAAAAGGATTCTACTTCTGTCA
>DATMFU010000009.1:0-3990 GCA_035556015.1 Niallia sp.
ATAAAGAGGGTGGGAACAGGAATCCCATCCTTTTTTGCTTGAATAAAAATGAGAAGAAAAAGCCTGATAAGCCCTGTCCTATCAATGTTTGAATAAAAAGAGAGAGGGGTTCTTACGAACCCCAAAATCCTGAAAAAAGAGAGAGAAAAAGCAGGAGAAAAAGGCAGGAAGAAAAGCAAGAAATCCCACGACTTTAATATTATAAATAATAATGTTGTGGCAGAAAAAAGTGAGAAGAAAATTGGGAAAATGCGTGATTTGTGCAGGACTCTATTTTAAATGAGTGAAAATTCGGAAATAAAAATGTAGGAATAACAAGGGTTTGAGAAAATGGGCGTAGCAAGACATTAATATTACTGAACATAAGTTAAAAGAGTCCTTTTTATCTGTAATACATGAGAGAAAGGAAGAGCATTTTTGGAAGAACATGAAATCATTTTTAAAAGCTATTTACGAGCACAGTTACGACATTTAAAAAAGATTGAAACAGCACTTGTCAATAAGGATTTCGAAACAGCAGAATTATTGACGAAACAATTGATTGAAGACACGCAAAAAGGAATAGAGGATTAATCCGCTGTTGCTTAGTTGGAACTTGTTTAAGGCACATACAAAGTTTAGAAATATCTAAAGAATATTTGATCCGAGAGTCCTAAGAAGGATTCTCGTTTTTTTTTATATAGAAAGATTAAATCAATTTAATGGTGATATTTTCTATTATATAAATAGTAGAGTATAAATGCCCTTACAAATCTACTTCAATCTTCATTTAATAGGGATAGATAGAAGATTGGAGGTGACAATACGTGGTAGAAAGAAGAGATTTTAATCTATCTTTTTTAACATGGAATATTTATCAAGGATTTGATGTTACTCCATTGTTTAACCCTGCTCTTACCCCAGAGCAAATCCCAGCCGTAATAACGCAAATTCTTAGGCAATTTCTTGCGACGAATTTTCCTATTCGTGCTAAAGCAATTGCTAAGGCTATCGCTTCTAAAAAACCTGATCTAATAGGTCTACAAGAAGCGGTGCAGATAAAATTGAAAATTCCTGCTTTCGGAACTGTAACCTATGACTTTATAGATATAGTGTTGGAAGCCCTAGAGGAACGAGGTTTAAAATACGAAGTTGCGGCTCGTAATAATAATGCAACAGCAAAATTTCGAGACAGCAATGACAATTTAGTTAGTTTTTTGGAGAGGGATGCAATCCTGATCCGTAAAGACTGTAAATTGAAGGTATTAAGAAAGCAGAAAGCAAATTTCAAAACGAATCTAGTTGTACCTATAGCAGGACAGCCTTTTACAATACTTCGAGGATGGTCATCTATAGATGTTAAAATTGATGGGCAAGTGTTCAGAATGATTAATACACGTTTGGATCCATCTGTAGAAGCTATACGAAATGCCCAAGCAACTGAAATTCTTCAAGGACCTGCAAACACTCATTTACCGGTAGTGATTACCGGAGATATGAACGCAATTCCTAATAGTACTACTTATAATTTGTTTACTAATTTAGGATTTAAAGATGTATGGCATGAAGTCGGTGAAGGCTTCGGTTTTACAGCTGAACAGGACGCAGATCTTTTGAATAATGTTTCTGAGTTAACTGAAAGAATAGACTATGTATTTTTCAAAAATGGTTGGAAACCAATTAAAGCTGATTTAGTTGGAGAAGAACAAAGTGATCGAACATTTACTGGTCTCTGGCCTTCTGATCATGCAGGATTATCAGCAAGGTTAAAACTAGCGAAGGATCATTCTTGCAATTGCTGCTAGTAAATTGTGGGCAATAGAGTTGCGATGTTAGGAAGGAATATATAATTGTATACTAATATCGTGAGGATGTATAAAGCAAAATCAGTAAGTTTGCAGTCCAACAATTAAAGTTTATAAAGATGATCTCCCATAAAAGGGCGCAACTTCTTTATAAGCAACTTTATAAATGAATAAGAAAAATAGGCCTCGACTCTTTAAATTAGGAACCGAGGCCTTATATTTTTAATCCTATCAATAGTAAAATTTTTCAGCAGAGAGTACAATGGGGCAATATTTTCTTTGGAGAAGAGCATACAGCAGCCATTCATAATAAGCCACTAGTAGGAAATACTGTATAGACAGTTTATATAATGGGGGACAGATTGATTATGCCTGAATTGCCAGAGATGGAAACATATAAAACACTACTTGGGTCTTTGATAGGCGGGCAAAAAATTTCGGCTGTTGAGATAGGACGAGAAAAGTCTATTAACGTACCAGTCGACAAATTTACTATGGATGTTGCAAATCAAACAATAAAATCCATTACTAGAAGAGCTAAATATTTAGTATTTCAACTACAGGATGGGTCATGTTTACTATTACATCTAATGCTTGGTGGTTGGATGTTCTTTGGCAAAGAGGAAGATAGACCAAACAGGACAATTCAAGTAAAACTATCTTTTGGAGAACAACATTTATTTTTCATTGGACTAAGATTAGGCTACCTGCATCTTTTATCGCATGAAGAGGTTAAGAAAGAGTTTGAAAACTTGGGACCTGAAGTGCTTGATCCTGATTTTACATTAGATGCCTTTCACCAGATCATGCAAAAAAGAAAGGGCGCTATAAAAACAACATTAATCAATCAAGAAGTGTTAGCGGGAATAGGGAATGGATATTCTGATGAGATTCTTTGGCATGCAGAAATTAGCCCTGATAAAAAAATCAATGAGCTAGACAATCAACAACTAACGAGGCTTTATCAATCGATTCAATTCATCCTTAATAAAGGAATCAAACAAGGCGGTTATATGGAAAATCAGTTGTTTAAGGGGGATGACAATACGGGAGGTTACGAATTTTATGTGCATGACAGAGAAGGCAAAGAATGTTCCCGTTGTAATGCTACCATTAGCATAAAAGAAATCTCTTCACGGAAAACTTACTTTTGCCCTAAATGTCAGCACTAGAGGACTTTTTATTATATCCATTGTAAAGCAGTTACATGGTCAAAAGAGGTATAATAGAGTAGCAGCTAATATTGAGGGAATCTATATTAGCTGCTAATTTAGGACTAATCTTCGTAAAAATAAATATTGCCGAACTTCACATTAGTTTTTGCTATTTGTTTTTTCATATATGGCCATACTGCAGTCCCTAAGGTCTATCTGATTTAAAGCAGTACTATTAACGTGCACTTGCTAAGCCAACTGAAGTATTCTCATATTTTCTATCTTCAATTGCTTTTACCATAAAATGCGCAACGCTAGCACGTGGAATAGAGCGAGATGTAGTAGGCACGCCTTCGAATGTTTCGACATAATCCTGTTCTAGTGCTGTATCTTTTAAGCCCATCGGACGAGCAATCGTATAAATGACATCTTTTGACATGATTGCCTCTAACGCTGCACGATGATCTTTTAATGGTTTTTCCAATAATTTCATCATCATTTTCCCCGAAATTCCTGGAATTTCATTAAATACCCCAGCGGATGCACAATAGATAATACGTTTAACATTAGCAGCCTCCATACCATTTGCGATATTGCGACCCATTCGTTGGATAGACGTATCCTTATTTGGACCTTTTGTGGAGCCGATACAAGAAACTACAACATCGCGACCCACAATTGCCTCTGTTACTTTTGCAGGATCAAATGCATCCCCTTGAATAATTTGAACTCCTTGAATGTCCATTTTCTCAGGCGTGCGAACAAAAGCAGTTACCTCATATCCTCTTTCAACTGCCTGCTGTACAAATAATTTTCCAACACCGCCCGTCGCGCCAAATACGATAAGCTTCATTGGGCATCACCTCTAACGTATATTTATTCGAGTATAGCACTCTCTAACTTGAAAGCAAATTAACAGGTAAGGGGAGTTTTCTTCAATCCATTCGATATGACCAGATGTACAAATAGAAGTTTGTATAGAGTTGAAGTGCAAGCCGGCGCACATAATTTAGTTTAATAAATTGATAAAACAGACGGTAAAAGAAATGTTG
>DATMFU010000010.1:0-6570 GCA_035556015.1 Niallia sp.
TCCATATTTTATAATTTCTTTCACTAGTTGGAAATCCACTTTTAAAGTGAAGAATTTGAATAAGGGTCTTACCAGGATAATTAAAAGGACAAATCCACTAGCGATTCTGCCTAAATATAATGACTCTACCTTCCAATTTGAATATCTGAGTAACAAATATGAAAAAATGGCTACCAATAATAGTTTAAAAACTGTTAATAGAGCTACTTTTTTTGACTTAAATATAAAACGATAATAGGTAAGGATTACCGTAATAAGAGCTTCAGTAATTAAGACAATTCCAAGAAGCAGGAACATATCTTTGTACTTATCAGATCCTAACAATAGTTCGGAAAAAATTGAACCGAAAACTACAAATGAAATAAAGAAAATACTTGCAATAAATATTCTAATTGTAACAACTGTTTTTACATAATCTATCTTTTTTTCTTCTTCAGTTACTTGGTAGAAATAATAGGCTAACGCATTGTCAGTTCCAAATATAACCAGAAATGTAATTACCGCAAGCGCAGCTTCAAGAAGATCAAAGATCCCCATTTGTTCGGTGCTTAAAAAAGTGGTGTAAATTGGTAACATGACAAATGCGATAATTTTTGTGCCTACATTCATAAAAGCATAAAGGAGGGAGTCCCCTCCTAAGCGTTTAAGCTGTTTTAACAAGACCCGCAACCCCTATTGAATAATTACAATTTTTCATATTTGCCAGTAACATTTATGTCTTTGAAAGCATTTCTAGTATCAAAAATTGTTTTTGATTTCTTTCCAATTAACTCGTAATCAAAATCTGTATGATCGGTTGTTAATAAAGATAAATCCATATTTTCTAGAAGCTCTTCTGTTAAATGGACCGTTTCAATAACCTCTCCATTTAAACGGATACTCTTAACAAAAGGATCAACAATACTGACATTAGCACCCTCATTTTTTAATAAAGAGATAATATCTAATGAAGGTGATTCCCTAACATCATCTATATCCTTTTTATAAGCAGCTCCTAGTACTGCTATTTTGGATCCACGAAGGGCCTTACCTTCTTTATTCAGAATATACATGATACGGCTTACCACATATTCAGGCATTGAGTTATTTATTTCACCGGCAAGTTCTATCAACCTTGTGTGGTAATTAAACTCTCTTGCTTTATATGTTAAATAGAATGGGTCGATTGGAATACAGTGTCCTCCAAGACCAGGACCTGGATAAAAAGCCATAAACCCATAAGGTTTGGTCTTAGCTGCATCGATCACTTCCCAGACGTCAATCCCCATTTTTTTACACAATATTGCCATCTCATTTGCAAGAGCAATATTTATATGTCTGAAAGTATTTTCAAAAATCTTTTCCATTTCTGCTACAGCAGGACTTGAAACCTCATGAACATCTCCTTCTAATACAGCTCTATATAAAGCAGATGCCACTTCAATACAACTTGGAGTTACTCCCCCAACAACTTTAGGTGTATTTTTAGTTTTAAACTGTTTATTACCTGGATCTACTCTTTCAGGAGAATAGGCAACAAAAATATCCTCACCAGTTTTAAACCCTGAATTTTTCAAAGCAGGAACTACTATTTCTTCAGTCGTTCCAGGATAAGTAGTAGACTCTAGAACTACCAACATTCCTTTATGTGCATATTTTGCTATTTCACTCGCGGAACTTTCAACATATGAAGTATCTGGTTGTTGATACACATTTAAAGGAGTAGGTACACAAATAGCAACTGCGTCAACTTCATTAATTTTTGCATAATCGGTAGTTGCCTCAATTTGCTTGTTTGCAATAAGGTCTTTTAATTCTTCATCAACAACATCACCAATATAATTTATCCCTTGATTGACAAGATCTACTCTAGATTGTTGAACGTCAAAACCTATAACTTTAAACCCTGCTTTCGCTTTCTCAACAGCTAATGGGAGCCCAACATATCCGAGTCCAACTACACCTATAACCGCATTCTTAGAACTAATTTTATCTAATAAACTTTCTTTAAAATTCATTTAATAACACCTCTTACAGAGAAATTTGTGTGCCTTTTTCAGCTGACTCAAGAATCGCAAGAATTAATTTTACGGGTGCAAGTCCATCTTGTCCCGTTACCACAGGAGTTCTATCCTCATGGATTGCATTAACCATATCTTCAATTATGCAATGGTGCCCCGGTTTTCCAAACGGGTCTTGTTTAACCTTTTCTTTTAATTCATTCGAACTTTCTTCAGAAACGTCCTTAAAGTTCCAAGTTTCAATGAAATTTGCATTTTTCCCACTGATTTTAGCAGATCCATTTTCCCCAAATATCGATAAAGACTCTTCTAGGTTTTCTGGATATATTGCCGTAGTTGCCTCAATGATTCCAAGTGCCCCATTTTTAAACTTTACAACTGCTCCAGCAACATCTTCAGCTTCAATCTTCCTTACTCTTGTTGCAGCCATGGCTTGTACAGATTCAATTGGGCCCATCATCCAAATTAATAAATCAAGATTATGTATTGCTTGATTCATTAAAACTCCACCATCAAATTCCTTTGTTCCACGCCATGGTGCTTGCTCATAATAAGCCTGATTTCTGTTCCAACGTACAGTAGCATTTGCATGACTTAACTTTCCGAAAGAATCACTATCTACCTTTTGTTTCAATTCCATAATTGCCGGTCTAAAACGATTTGGATGGATCACGGCTAATTTTACATTATTTTGTTGACAAACGTCGATCATTTGTTTTGCATCTTCAAGCTTTAAAGCAATTGGTTTTTCAACAATGACATGTTTTCCGTACTTTGCACAAAGAACCGTAAGCTTTGCATGTAAACCAGAAGGTACACAGATATTGACAACATTAATTTCCGGACAGGTTTTCAACATTTCTTCAAGATCTGTAAACACCTTGTATTCTCTACTATACTCCTCTAATCTGTTTGGATCATTATCACATAATGCTACTAACTCCGCATTTTCAATATCTTTTATAGCTTGAATATGCTTTTTGGCGATGTGACCAATTCCAACGATTGCAAATTTAACGGACATCACTATACCTCCTTGCATCCTCAATATACTTCCAGAACGTTAATAGGACTAATGATAAAAATAGCCCTCCCAATAAGGCAATAATAACATTTGAGGAAGTAGATTCTTTATTTTCGGTAACTTCTTTTTTGATAACTTTCGGTTCCTCGAAGTTCTTCACTTCATATTGAGCCAATATTAACTTTTCTTCATAATCAGATATCAACCCATCTAGATTATCAATCATATACTGATATCTCTGTCCCTCTAAGCCCTCAAGTGACAAAGAGAAGTCTTGTAATTCTTTTACCCTTGCAGATTTCTTTTCTACTTGCTCACTATATAAACGAACTTTTTCTTTCTCCAAGGATAAAAGTTCATCATATTTCGCCATCATTTCCTTTATGTATTTATCAGTTAACTCGTTCAACCTATTTTCAACATTAGTTTTCTTTTCTCCATTTACATGGAATGTTATTTTACCTGTAACGGCAGTAATATTAGAATTTGTTCCGTTCTCTTCTTTTTCATCAATATAATATCCTGCTAATACATCAGGTTTTGTTAATTCACTTATTTTAACATCGCCTATGTACACCGTTGAATTACCAGAATATGTAACTTTCTGAAAAGCTGACAATCCAATTGCTAACAAAATTAAAATGACAGGCAAAATAATAAACCATATCTTTTTCTTCCAAAAGAATAGTAGATACTCGTAAAAGACATATCTTCGCTTATCCTCTTTCAAAGGAATCCCTCCTTAAAAATAAAACATTCTCCTCCAAATCTGGAGGAGTTATTATATTATTTTTTATAAAACTCAGCAATCTTTTCAACAACATAAACTTGCTGTTCTCTTTTTAATTCAGGAAACATCGGAAGGGAAATAGCTTCTTTAGTAGCTTTTTCTGAAACAGGGAAGTCCCCTTCTTTGTAACCTAATTCTTTAAATACCGGCTGGATATGCAATGGTAATGGATAATAAATCATAGATGCAATTCCATTTTCAGCAAGATGCTTTTGCAATTCATCTCTCTGAGGTACTCTTAGCGTATATTGATGAAAGACATGGAAACGGTCCTCTTTGACTATTGGTGTAATAATCCCTGCATCTTTAGCCTTTTCTTCAATTAATGAAGTATAGTTATTAGCAGCAGTTCTTCTAGCATCAATCCATTTATCTAGATGCTTAAATTTAATATTAAGGATTGCAGCTTGTAATTCATCTAGACGGCTGTTATATCCTAATACATGATGATAATACTTAGGCTTACTGCCATGAACTCTTATGACTTGCATCTTTTCTGCAAGTTCCTGGTTACTCGAAACCACCATTCCAGCATCCCCATAAGCACCTAAATTTTTAGTAGGAAAAAAGCTAAAACATGCAGTATCTCCTAATTCTCCAACCATTCTGTCTTTATATTTTGCACCTATTGCTTGAGCTGCATCTTCAATTATATATAAATTATGTTTTGCAGCAATCTCTCTTATTGGGTCCATATCTGCTGTCTGCCCATAAAGATGAACCGGGATGATAGCTTTGGTTTTTTCAGTAATAGCTTCCTCAATTTTTTTAGGATCAATATTAAAAGTATCCTCTTCAATATCGACAAACACAGGCTTCGCCCCTGCTCTTGCTATTGCACCGGCAGTAGCAAAAAATGTAAAAGGTGTTGTTATTACTTCGTCACCCTCAGAAACTCCACATGCTTGTAACGAGATATGTAATGCATCACTACCGTTTGCTACACCTACTCCATATTCAGCATTAGAGTATGATGCTATGTCTTTTTCCAGCTTTTTAACATTATCACCAAGAATAAACCTTGATGATCCCATTACTTCATCTAGATTCTTTATAATTTCATCTCTCAATTCATGATATTGTTCAGATAGATCTAACATAGGAACTTTCATAATGTAATCTCCTCGTAAAAATATTTGTAACTTACTATTGACATAAGTATCTTAACATATTTATTATATTCTTTTTGTGACGCTTTTGTTTAAATTTCGACACAATTACTTAATTTTTTTTTCAAAACAACAAAATTCTATTAAATAACATATACAAAAAAATATAATATATGTACTTACACAAGAAAACCATAATAATACGATTAGGAAATAAAGATTCTTATTTCAATCAGTATTATTATGGTTATAATTGGTTATAATAAATTGACCTAAATTAAAGTTTTGCTATTAATACTCTCTTTGGAAATATTTTTTATAAATCTTTAGCATCGGCTTATAGTTACCGTGTATAAGTCCAATTTTTTCAACAATGAATTCTAGGGCTAATAATAAGAGCAAGCCTATAAATAATGATCCCCATAGTGTAGCTGTTGAGAAAAGAATTGCACAAATACTGAATATTAAACCAAGTCCATAAATTAACAATACAGTCGATTTATGACTAATTCCTAAAGAGATTAGTCTATGATGTAAATGTCCTTTATCAGGAGCAGAAATTGGCTTTTTATTAACAATTCTTCTAACAATCGCAGTAGTTGTATCAAATATTGGAACACCCAAAATCAATATAGGTACAACAAAACTAAATAAAGTAACACTCTTATATAACCCTAATACTGAAAATACCGATATGCAATAACCCAGGAAAAGTGAGCCTGTATCACCCATAAATATTTTTGCTGGGTGAAAATTATATTTCAAAAACCCTAGGGTACTTCCTAATACAATCATACATAACGTGAGAATTAGTAATTTTCCGTTTATCAATGCCATAACAGCTATAGTTCCAATAGCAATTGTAGATATTCCAGCTGCTAACCCATCTAATCCATCAATAAGGTTAATAGCATTTGATATACCAACAATCCAGAATATCGTTATGATATAAGAAACTATTGGGTTAATATCGTAAACTCCAAAGAATGGAATTTCTATCCTGTCTATTGAAAGACCACTACTAACAACTGCTATAGCAGCCAACAATTGTCCTAAAAGTTTCAACTTTGGCGAGAGTTCAAATTTATCATCAAGTATTCCAGTAATAAAAATGATCAAGGCTCCTACAGTAATGGCAGTAACTTTTTCATTGTGTAATCCAGCTGTAAAGTAACCAACAACCACTCCTATAAATATTGCGAGACCACCTAATCTTGGCATAACTTTAGCATGTACTTTTCTATGGTTTGGTTTATCTGTCATTCCTAACACATGTGCCAGCTTTATAACTAATGGTGTAATTAAAAGTACAGTTAGAAAGGATGCAAAAAAGGCGAGAATTACCTGAACAGTCATATATTTAGTTCTCCCTTTAGTCTTTGATTTTAATCCCTAATTAAGTTTACTATGCATGTTGTGTAATGTAAACACAAAAAAATCTTATAAAAGTTACATTACGTTTTTTAATGTTGTCAATTCATTTCAATTTTACTAGGCAAAGTACTGGTATAATTAACATCTTTTTTCATTTTAGGCATTGGTATTATATACGTCGAGATAGGTAAGAATTGTATTGTCTTCGTAATCAACACAGATAATAATAATGTTATTATGAAAATTAACGGAAAAAGCCTTGTTCTCCATTCA
>DATMFU010000011.1:0-20501 GCA_035556015.1 Niallia sp.
CTGCAATAAAATTTTCCCTTATGGATGAACTGGGAAATTTTGTAGAAAAGTCTTCTGTTCCAACTCCAAGAGATGGAATCGATTCTTTTGTGGAGACAATTGAAACCGTAGTGAAGGATTTTCAAAAAAAGAATGAAATAAGTGGCATCGCCTTAAGTATGCCTGGAGCAGTAGATGTAGAATCTGGATTGATTAAAGGAACATCAGCTCTTCCATATATTCATGGGCCAAATATTAAGCAGGTCATCAAAGAACGGACAAAACTGCTAGTTGAGCTTGAAAACGACGCTAATTGTGCAGGGTTAGCAGAAGGATGGATAGGTGCTGCAAAAGAAGTCGATGATTATATATGTATTGTAATTGGGACTGGTATTGGTGGTTCTATTTTTCTTGATAAGAAAATTCGTCATGGTAGCAATCTTTTTGGGGCTGAATTTGGTTATATGATTTTAGAAGATTATCTGGATCAGCCGTTAGGGGAATCCTGGAGTTCTCTTGCAGCAACTGGAGGCTTAATAAAGCAAGTTGCGAAACGGAAAAATGTGGACCAAAATACTTTGGACGGTCGAAAGGTATTTAACATGGCTGATGAAGGTGATTATGAAGTACAAGAAGAAATAGAAAAATTTATTAAGCGCCTTGCTGTAGGAATTTATAATTTACAATATATTATTGATCCAGCAAAGATTCTAATTGGTGGAGCAATTAGTAAACGCGAGGGGCTCATTGAACAAGTTAACGAAAAACTAAAAGTTATGAAACCAACTGAAGAGTGTCTAAACATTCAAGTTGAGCCATGCCAATTTGGAAACGACTCGAACTTAATTGGGGCTCTATACCATTTCTTACAAAGAAATTCTAGCGTTTCTATCCATGAAACTAGTGTCTAAAAGTATGTAAAAAGGATGTTTGTTTGGAATCAAGTTTTGATCAATAAGCCTCTTACAAACCTATAGAAAAACCCCATTTTGAAAAAAATATTAATCAAAATGGGGTTTTTTATGGGAAACTTTATAGAACTTTTATTACTGTTTGATTACTTTTTACTTTGATTTATTAAAAGTGTATTTTTATTAAAAAGATAGGTTTAGCTGAACTAATCTATGTTTCCTAGTTGTGTTCTTACAGTCTTCTAATTCTTACACAATAAAAGCAAAGTATAAAAGGAATAATAAACAAAGCACATACATAATTGGATGAACTTCTTTAAAACGTTTTTGTGCAACTAAACAAATTGGGTAAAAAACAAAACCTAATCCAATACCGATTACGACACTAGAAGTTAAAGGCATCATAATAATGGTTAAGAATGCTGGAATAACAATTTCTAATTTAGTCCATTCAATTCTACGGATCTCCATTGCCATTAATGCTCCCACAATAATTAATGCAGCAGATGTAACTTCCACTGAAATAACATTAACAAGTGGTGAGAAGAACAAAGCAACCACAAAGCATGCTGCAATAATAACAGATGTAAAGCCAGTTCTTCCTCCAACTGCAATACCAGCAGAAGATTCAACACTTGTAGCAGGTGTGGATGTACCTAAAATCGCACCAATTACACCAGCTAGAGAATCAGCAAGTAATCCTTTTCCGATATTCGGAATTTTGTTGTCTTTCATCATGCCTGCTTGGCTTGTTAATCCGATTAAGGCACCAGCTGTATCAAAAAAGGCAACAATTAAAAAGGTGAAGATAACTGTAAGTGTTTCTGCGGTGAAAATATCATCTAAATGTCCAAACACGACACCAAATGTTGGTTTTATACTTGGAATACTTCCAACAATTGATGAAGGAACCTTAATTAATCCAAAAATCATCCCAATAATTGTAGTAATAACCATTCCATAGAAAATTCCGCCATTTATGCCGCGGACTAACATAATGATTGTAATAATAAGACCGATTATTGCTAGTAATGTCATCGGTGAAGTTAAATCACCAATTGAAACAAATGTAGCCTCATTGCCGACAATAATACCACCATTTTTTAACCCGACAAATGTAATGAAGAAACCAATACCAGCTGCGATTGCATATTTTAAGTCTACTGGAATAATATTAATAATCTTTTCGCGGATTTTAAATAAACTTAATAATGTAAAAATGATGCCTGCAACAAATACTCCAGTTAAAGTGACTTGCCAGTCAATCCCCATTCCAATACACACAGTAAAAGTGAAGAATGAATTCAATCCCATACTAGGGGCAATACCAATTGGAAAGTTAGCAAGTAAGCCCATTAGTAGAGAACCAATAATAGCAGTCAGCGCAGTTGCTGTAAATACAGCTCCTTGATCCATTCCAGACTGACTTAGAATAAGCGGATTAACGATTAATATATAAGCAATCGATAAGAAGGTCGTAATCCCTGCAAGTGTTTCCTGCTTATAGCTAGTGTTCCGTTCTGTAAATTTAAAAAAGTTTCTCATGTTGTAATCTCCTATTTACTGAATTAAAGAATGAACGGGAATGATTTCGAATTTAGTTTACAACTAGTCCATTTTATTATCCCTTTAATATATAAAAAAAACTTTGGCCATCGTTTGGCCAAAGTTTTTTTCTACAAAAATGGAATATAAAATATCATTATTTCCCATTCCTTGTAGACAAGCTATTTACTGGTAGCTGGTAGAAACTTTCAAGCCATATTCTTGAAATTATACAAGGTATATCTATTCTTTTTTGAAAACAATAGGAGAATGATAACAAGTTTCATTTAAAACGTCAATAGAATAAATTGGAATTAGATACAGCGTGATAGTGGGGAAATATTGAAGGGAAAACAGGTAGTTGAAAAGATGGTATTAAGTGGAATTTCGGTAGTTAATTTCTTATTTTAGAATAACATTCATCATAAAACAGTACTAAAATCATTGGAGAGAATAATTTATAGATTTACTCTGAAGTCTAAGTATCCATGCAAAAACATAAATGATTACCAATTTTCATATTTTATATTGGAGGTGGAAAAAATGGCAAGAATTGCTTACCGAAATGCAGACGTGGATTTAATGGCAAGAATGATGAGAGCAGAAGCTGAAGGAGAAGGCAACCAAGGAATGCTATATGTTGGTAATGTTATTGTTAATCGTGTTGTAGCAGATTGTACGGACTTTAATGATTTAAGAACTATTAGAGATGTCATTTTTCACGTACAAGGGGGAAATTACTCATTTGAAGCTGTTCAAAAAGGTAATGTTTTCTATCAAAGAGCACGGGATTCTGAAAGAAGACTAGCAAGACGAAATTTGGAATCTTGGAGAGAACACCCCGCGAAATATGCTCTTTGGTACTTTAACCCATATGGTCCGTGTCCTCCAACTTGGTATAGTCAACCTTTTACTGGTCAATTTAAACAACATTGTTTTTATGAGCCAGCAGCTGGAACTTGTGATAGTGTTTATAAAGCGCGTTGAGGAAGAAAATCTAAACTTATATACCTAACACAAGGCGTGGAAACTTCTGAATGATGAAGGTACTTTATTGTATATTGCCCCTCTCAAAAAATGGAGAGGGGCTTTTTTTGTAGAAAATAAGTTTTCGAATATGGCTGGGGTCATTCTTTTACAAAATCTCAATATGATGAAGCATACTGCCTCAAGGTTTTTTAATATAAAAATAGTGTTAATGTTAATATTTTGGTATGATTAAATTTTAGAGTTAATAAATAAAAAATGTTGATGAAATTCTAGATAAATAATTACTAACCTCGTGAAAATAAATGACACACTTCAATCAAGTAGCTACTGAACTAGAATTAATCTTGTGATGTGCTATTTATCAATAAGCTAACATTATTAATCTATAAATCTTTTTATGATTTAAAAAACAATATCAAACTGCATAGGAGAGACCTAATATGAAACAGAAAATACACTATTTATTGTTCTTATTAATGGCAATCTTTATGGTTGGTTGTACCAACATAGAAGATGATTCCACTTCAGATGGAAAAACGGATTCACAAGAAGTAACGACAGTAAATACAAATGAAAATAGTGAAAAAGAGGAAACAACTACTGAGGTAGTGGATGAACAAAAAGACAAGGGAACATCAACTAAATCACAAAATAACTTGTTCTCAGGATACAAACTTATTGAAGTGGATGGCGGGGATTTATCTGGAAACCGTGAATCTAAAGTGGTCGTTGACATTGGATATGGAGACCGAGAATATTGGGCATTTACTAATGAATACGGGCAATTAGTACGTGTTATTGCTGACAAAATAATTCTACAAGATGACCATAATGAACCTGTATTATCGTCTGGCAGATACTATGCTGATGAAGCAAAGGTTCCTGGTGTGGAAAGAAAAGATTTAGATGAAGGACATATTATTGCGGATTCTCTTGGTGGAGTATCAAATGCTTATAATATAACTCCACAAGATAGTACACTCAATCGACATGGTGATCAAGCTTATATGGAAGATTCGATTCGTAAAGCTGGTGGTGCTACTAATTTTGAAGCGATTATTACCTATCCAAATAAAGATACACAGATTCCCTCCCGTTATCAGTATACCTATACAATAAAGGGTGAAAAAATCGTTGATACCTTTGATAATGTGAACCCTGATAAAGTGAACGAATCACTTGGCTTAACAAAAGGAAATAGTGAGTCTTCTAAATCAACTAAGTCAAATAGTTCGAACACAAAAGGTGACATTTCTAGTGTTGATACAAACGGGAATGGACAAGTGACGATTAAAGAAGCAAAGGCAGCTGGATATAGCATGCCGATAACAAGTGATCACTGGTTATATCCATATATGGATGATCGAGATGGAGATGGTATGGTCGGTGAATAATCCCTTGAATTTTTTTAAGGATAAATGAAGGAATTTAAGAAAGCTGTGATGAAGAATCTGTTGCAACGGATTCTTCATCGCAGCTTTTTATTTTGTGCTAAGATCGATCCATTCAACAAAATATATAAAATTTTAGTAAAATAAATGTCTAAAAGTCGGGTGAAAAGTCATTGTTACGGTACGTAACATAGTTGTTATAGAGCGTTTCTTATCCTATTTACATAGTAGGATGTAGTATGAACTTATCAAACATAGGGAGGTCACAAAGATGACATTGGGGGAAAAATTAAAAGAGGCAAGAAAAGAAGCAAAATTATCACAGGAACAGTTGGCAGAAAAAATGAGTGTGTCTAGATCTGCTGTGGCAAAATGGGAAAATAATAGGGGGATGCCGGATATTGAAAATCTTAAGTCAATGGCACAACTCTTTAATGTAAGTATTGATTATCTTTTAAATGATGAAAGTACAATTGACTTTTCTGAATTTAAGGAGCCGATTATTTTAGACGATTTTGAGGTAAACGGAAAATGTAGATCAAAAAATGATGCGGTTGTTCTAGCTAAATATCCTAATGCTACTAATATATACCCACTAATCAAATCAAAGAAATTAAGCAAAACAGAGTCTGTTCTTGATTTTTTGTTTCAGCCTGGAATATTTCAAATAGCAGATTATGCGAAAGATAACTCAGCATATTATTTGGTTGAAAATAATAATAAGCAGTATCTTGTTAATGTGACAAAGGAGTTTATTACAACAAATGAAATTGCAAAAACTATTACAGATAAGAAGTTTATTGTCGGAAATAATAAATTTAAAAAGACAACTTATAAATTAATTTGAGAATAAATAACTCGTTTATTATACTCCTACACAAAATGTATTGTTTGGAAGAGACTTTCTGTTGTTCATTTGAACGTTGGGAGGTCTTTTTCTTTATAAACTATTTTTTAATGTTTATGATTTTAATTCTAAATAGAGTGATTATTGTCGAATACTTAATCAGTCCTTTATAATAGGAAAAAAGATACTTAAACTTGTCACAAGTATTTTTTGCTTAAAATAAAAAAACACGTATAATGATTATAATTATTAATAAATGAAATGGAGTAATTCAAATGGTCCAATCCATCAATACAAAAGTAGAATTAGTTATTAGTGCAACTTCACATAGTGGTCTTCCTGAATATGGAAAAATTATGATTGGGGACAAAGGGTTTGAATTTTTTAATGAGAGGGATGCTCGTAAGTTTATTCAAATTCCTTGGGAAGAAGTGGATCGTGTCATTGCATCTGTTATGTTTAAAGGGAAATGGATTCCTCGTTATGCTATTCAGACGAAGAGAAATGGGACTTTTACTTTTTCTTCTAAAGAACCAAAAAAAGTATTACGAGTAATTCGTGAGCACGTTAATCCGAATCATATGGTCCAATCTTTAAGTTTCTTCGGTGTGATTAAACGTGGTGTAAAGAATGTACTTAAAAGATAATGTTTACTAAAAAGGGGAAGTTTGACTCTTTGGGACAAACTCTATTTGTTCATAAGTGAACTTTTCAATCAAGGTATTTCATTATAATGAACAGTGCTATATGTTATCCAGTACGTCTTAATTTAGAATTTGTCAGATGTGTGAAAAAATAAAAAAATATATTGAAAGCGGATTACTTTAGTGCTATAATCCTATTTGAAAGCGCATTATATAGTACAGCAAACATTGGGAATTATCTTTTTCAAAACTGAAGCTGTTTTTAAAACATCTTATAAAAGCGTTTACAAGAATAAATTTTAAATAGCCATCATTATTTTTTACGTGTTACTGATTCGATCAGGCATGAGTGAAAAGTTTTGATTAAAAAGAAGGATAAGGGGCAATCTATACCCATAACTTCTTTTAATCTACTTTTTGCTCATGCCTTTTTTGTTTTTTTTATCGGAACTGTAATCGTTTACGGTGAGCTAAAAACAGCTAAGGAATAACTTGGTGTAATACACTAGGACTTGTTTGACTGTAACAATAATAATAGGAGGTAAAAAGATGGTAGGAATTATCATTGCTAGTCATGGCGAATTTGCTAATGGTATCTTGCAATCTGGAGAGATGATCTTTGGAGCACAAGAAAATGTAAAAGCTGTTACATTGATGCCAAGCGAAGGACCTGATGATGTAAAAGCGAAAATGAAAGAAGCAATCGCCTCTTTCGAAAACCAAGACGAAGTTTTATTCTTAGTCGATCTTTGGGGTGGTACTCCTTTCAACCAAGCAAATAGCTTATTTGAAGATCATAAAGACAAATGGGCCATTGTTGCTGGTATGAACTTGCCAATGCTGATTGAAGCTTTTGCATCACGCTTCTCCATGAATTCAGCCCGTGAAATAGCAACACATATTTTGGGATCAGCTAAAGAGGGAGTTAAAGTAAAACCTGAAGAGTTAGAACCAAAAACAGAAACATCTGCTGCCCCTACTGCTCAAGCTTCAAATGCAGGTGCTCCAGGAAAATTTGAGTATGTATTAGCACGTATCGATTCTCGTTTACTACATGGGCAAGTAGCAACTGCTTGGACAAAAACTACACAGCCAACGCGAATTATTGTTGTGTCAGATACAGTAGCTAAGGATGATCTTCGTAAGAAATTAATCCAACAAGCAGCACCACCAGGAGTAAGAGCACATGTTGTTCCTGTTAGTAAAATGATCGAACTTGCTAAAGATGATAAGCACTTCGGTGGACAGCGCGCCTTGCTTCTTTTTGAAAATCCGCAAGATGCACTTAGAGCTGTTGAAGGTGGAGTTCCTTTGGAAACAATTAACGTTGGTTCTATGGCTCACTCTCCTGGTAAAGTTCAACCGAATAAAGTGTTGGCATTTAGTCAAGAGGATATAGATACTTTCGCTAAATTAAAAGAACGTGGACTTAACTTCGATGTACGTAAAGTACCGAACGATTCAAAAGGAAACATGGATGAAATTATTAAAAAGGCTCAAGAGGAATTAGGCAAACAAAAGTAATCATGATTATCACTAAAAAAAGGGAGGATAAATAATCATGGAATTGACTATTATTCAAATAATATTAGTCTTTATTGTAGCGTTTTTAGCTGGTGTAGAAGGAATCTTGGATGAATTCCACTTCCACCAACCAATTATTGCATGTACGTTAATTGGGTTAGTTACAGGAGACTTAGTACCTTGCCTAATCTTAGGAGGTACTCTTCAAATGATCGCCTTAGGTTGGGCGAACATTGGAGCTGCCGTAGCACCTGATGCTGCGTTGGCATCCGTTGCATCTGCTATTATTTTAGTTTTAAGTGGACAAGGTCAAGATGGTGTAGCTTCTGCAATCGCTATTGCTGTACCACTTGCAGTTGCAGGTTTATTATTAACAATCATCTGCCGTACAATTGCAACAGCATTCGTGCACTTTATGGACGCTGCAGCTCTTGAAGGAAACATTAGAAAAGTTGAATTGTGGCACATTTTGGCTATCTGTATGCAAGGTTTACGTATTGCAATCCCAGCAGCATTAATCTTAGCTATTGGTGCAGATCCGGTTCAAGGTTTACTAGAGGCTATGCCTACTTGGTTAACAAGTGGTTTAGCAATTGGTGGGGGAATGGTTGTAGCCGTTGGTTATGCAATGGTTATAAACATGATGGCTACAAAAGAAGTTTGGCCATTCTTCGCAATTGGTTTCGTATTAGCAACAGTTTCTCAAATCACACTTATCGGTCTAGGTGCTATCGGCGTAGCTCTTGCACTTATTTACTTAGCGCTTTCTAAACAAGGCGGTTCAGGTAATGGTGGAGGCGGTAATTCCGGTGATCCACTAGGCGACATTATTGATAATTACTAAGAAGAAGGAGGAGGACATAAAATGGAACAACAATTAAAGTTATCAAAAAAAGATCGTATTTCTGTTTGGTGGCGTTCCACTTTCATCCAAGGTTCTTGGAACTATGAACGTATGCAAAACGGTGGTTGGGCATATGCGATGATACCTGCCATCAAAAGATTATATAAATCGAAAGAAGATCGTTCTGCAGCATTAAAACGTCACTTAGAGTTTTTCAATACGCATCCATATGTAGCTTCACCAATTATTGGTGTAACTTTAGCACTTGAAGAAGAACGTGCAAACGGAGCACCTGTTGATGATGTAGCTATTCAAGGTGTTAAAGTGGGAATGATGGGACCATTAGCAGGTATTGGGGATCCAGTTTTCTGGTTCACAGTTAAACCAATCCTTGGTGCATTAGCTGCATCCCTTGCAATGACTGGTAATATACTTGGACCTATTCTTTACTTTGTTTTATGGAATCTTATTCGTATGGGATTCACTTGGTATACACAGGAATTTGGTTACAAAGCTGGTTCTAAAATTACAGATGACTTATCTGGTGGATTACTTCGAGATATTACAAAAGGAGCATCCATACTCGGGATGTTTATACTCGGATCGTTAGTTAACCGGTGGGTATCGGTCGCATTCGCTCCAACCGTTTCTTCTGTTCAACTTGATAAAGGTGCTTATATTGAATGGGATAAACTACCTGCAGGAGCAGAAGGAATTAAATCAGCGTTGCAACAACAAGCTTCAGGCCTTTCATTGACCGATGTGAAAGTAACTACTTTACAAAACAACTTGGATAGCTTAATTCCTGGTTTAGCTGGGTTACTATTAACACTTCTTTGCATGTGGTTACTTAAGAAGAAAGTTTCTCCAATCATTATGATTCTTGGCTTGTTCATTGTTGGTATTGTCTTCCACTTAATACACTTGATGTAATAAAAGAGAGAAATGCCTACTATTTAGAGTAAATAAACGAATAAAGAGCAGCACCTCCTGGTTGAAGATGAACCAATCATTTTAAGGGGGTGCTTTTCTTTTGCTACACATTTTAAAAGGACCTGATTTTTAAAACCTTTATTACATAAGAGAAATAATTAAAATCTAAGAAATCAATAGAACATTTGTTGATTATGAGAATATATTTAGGAGGCTGCTATGCTCACTATTGGTTATCTCGGAAATGGGAAAAGCACGAATAGATATCATTTACCCTTTGTATTGCAAAGAGACAATATAAAGGTAAAAACAATTTATCAAAGAAACCCTAAGCGAGAAAGTTGGGATAGAATTCCAGGGGTTAATTATACTTCAGATTTAGATGAACTGTTAAATGACAAGGATATTCAACTTATTGTTATTTGTACAAGGCTTGAGAGTCATTATGAATATGCAAAATTGGTATTAGAACATAACAAACATTGTTTAGTGGAAAAACCATTTATGGAAACTTCTGATGAGGCTAAGGAAATATTTGCATTGGCAAAAGAGAAAGGTCTCATTGTTCAGGCATACCAGAACCGACGCTTTGATAGTGATTTCTTAACTGTTCAAAAGGTCATTGAAGAAGGGAACTTAGGGGACTTATTAGAAGTGGAAATGCATTATGATTATTATCGTGCCGAGGTACCAGAATCTGTTCATACCTTTAATCCTCTTACATCCTTTTTATATGAACATGGCTGTCATACACTAGATCAAGTTATCAGCTATTTTGGCAAGCCAGATCAGATACATTATGATGTAAGGCAGTTATTAGGACAAGGAAGAATGAATGATTATTTCGATTTAGACTTATATTATGGTAAGTTAAAGGTATCTGTAAAATCAAGTTATTTTAGAATCAAAGAAAGACCGAGCTTCGTTGTTTATGGCAATAAGGGATGCTTCGTGAAAGAAACGAAAGATCGTCAGGAGGAACATTTAAAGTTATTTTATATGCCTGATAATAAGGACTTTGGAATAGATACAATAAATCATTATGGGGTTCTGACATATATAGATGAAGAAGGCACCATCCATGAAGAAAAAGTAAAATCTATAAATGGAGATTATGGCAGAGTATATGATGATTTATATGAAGCCATTATTAAAGGTAAAGAAAAAACGATTACAGATGAAGAAACACTTCTTCAAATGGAGATTTTGGAAACAGGAGTTAAAAATTTAAAGTAATATAAATAGCTAGCGCTATCTTATCATTTATTCTTTAGAATAGTGTCTAGAAAACTTTATACCTAAAACCATTTCTTGTTTTTCTAAGAAGTGGTTTTTTGTTGTCTGAAGTTAACAAGATTAACTCAAAAATTATTAATTTTTAGTACTTTTGTAATTATTTGGTTTATAATGAAAAATGAAAACGTTCTAAAACAGGGAAGGAGTGTATTTGTGAGGAGGACTATATTCATAATAATAGGATCTGTAGTAATTGCAGGAGCAGTTGTGACAGGGGGATTATATACATATAAGGCTTTAACCAAAGACCCTGTATCAATTATTGAAAGTACTTCTGGGTATGCAAAAGATACTGATAAAAATAATAAATTTATTGAAATTAAAGAAGTAGATGCTGAACCAGTAGAAGAAGAGTTTCCAGTAGATATTAGTGAAGAAGCAGTACAACATGCTATTCATTCTATGTCTCATCAGAAAGTCAAAGCGGATAAGAAATGGGGTTTCTTACCTATGACGCAAGAGCGTATCCAAAGATTAATGGAAGTAGTGAAACAAAAAGATTACAAACATGAAGAATTATATTTAGATATTCTTGAAGGGTGGTCCCAGAGTGATTTTTCTGATGCTGATGCTGACCACAATGCAATATGGGATTTGCAAGGAGGTACCATAGGGGAGGCAACTGGCGTATTATCACTTGAGGAAGAAAAGGCATTTATTGAGAAATATTACGATATTGAATAGTATTACTCCCTAGGCAACAGTCTAGTGGGTAATACTATTTTCCTATATTAGTGCCGTAAAACTTTATTTATTCCGTAATATTAGGAGTAGATTTTATTAACAAATTTTTGAACGTTATTTCTTCCGTTCCGTTTTGCAGCATATAGTGCTTGATCTGTCTCCCTCATTATACCTTGAATCGATACTTCTCTTTCATTAGGTTTTATATACATATGTGAAACACCTAAACTGATAGTAGTATGAATTTTAGTGGAATTTACTAGTGTTATATTCTCAGAAATTTTCATACGAATCAAGTTAGATATATCATATGCATCTTCTAGTGTTGTATTTGGAAGTAATATGATAAATTCCTCCCCACCATATCTTCCAATTATATCTGTTTTTCGTATGCTTTCTTTTGCTATTTTTGCAACATGGCAAAGGATATTGTCTCCTGTTTCATGACCATACATATCATTAATACTTTTAAAATAATCGATATCAAACATAATTAAAGATATATGGCCACCATGTTTAGTAAATGTTTTTAAAATTGCTTCTGCCTTTTCTAAAAAGTAAGAACGATTATAAATATTTGTAAGGCCATCAATGGATGCTAATTGTCGTAGTTTTATTTGTAATTCTATTTTTTCCGTTATATTAACAAACGATACAATTTGACCAATCTTAGCAGATTTTTGATCTTCTACATCAGAAAAGTGTACTTGATGATAAATTTTTTTCTGATTATGTTTTTTTTCATAATCACAGTCTCTACCATTATTAAAGATTGTTAATAGCTGTTCATTCTCTAAAAGCACTTCATTTAATGACTTTCCAATGACATTTGAATGAAGAGTAGGAATTATAGAGAGCATTGCCCGATTATAATCCAAAATAATTCCATTTGGGTTAATGACAATAATTCCCTCTTTCATTGTTTCAAATATCGTATCTCTAAATATTGGAGTAACTTGAAATTTATTGTAAGTTTTAAATGCTATAAAATGAAAGCCACAAGCACCAACTAGTGATAAGGGGCCAAGATCAATTCCATAAGGGCTAAAGTCATTTGACAAGAGATAGCCTAGGATAATCGGATATATGGATCCGGCTACCATTACAAGCATTTGAAAGATAAATCGACTAGATGCACGTTTTAAATGACTGAGCAAGGTAAATGCACAAATGGCAAAACAAAAGAATGAGAATAAATAATGTACATAAAAAAAAGGACCATATTGTAAGTCTACAATTTGGAAAGGTACATCACTTCTAAGTTGGACTGATGAATAGTATAGATGGTGAAGACTATTTGTTGCTACCATAAAGAATGTTAAGCAAGGAATGAAAAATAGTATGTAATTTATCCATGGCTTGAACTTTAACCTAAGGTATTCAAAAACCATTTTAAATAGAATCACTGGAATGAAAGGCATAACAAGGTATTCTACACCAATCCATAATTTTATTTCTTGTAGGGAGTTACTAGATAATTCAAAAGCATAAAAAAAGGAAAATAGAGCAGATAATAAGCTTGCAATAATAAAGGATTTTACTCCAGGTACATTTTTTAATTTCTTATAAGCAATCAAGGATATAAAAAAGCTAAATAATCCAGCGAATATAAATAGTAACGTATAAATCATCAATTCATCGTTCATCATGTTGCTCCGTAATTTATTTTTAACTCTGTTCTTTCCGTAAATAAAATGATTATTCTAGGTCAAAAGATTCACTTTTTTATCTATTATACTTTAATTTCTTAGTAGAAGGTAACCTTCTTTTTATTTATCAAGGACAAAAGTCCTGATTGTTCCGACGAAACGAAGATAATATTATAAAAAAATTATTATAAACAACATTTTTTTATTGAAAAACGATAAAAATTTGTTATAATTTATTTGATTATTAATTTGTGAGGTGTTTTTGATGAAACGTAGTTCTACGCTATTTTTAAAATTAGCCCTTCTGATTATTGGGATTCCTGTGCTTGCTTTATGTATATTTTTAGTACCTAATATTGCGGCATTTGCAGAAGAGTTATATCCAGAAATGGCTTTTATTAAATATTTTGTGTATTTGGATTTTTATGCTGCTGCAGTTCCATTTTATTTTGCTTTGTATCAAGCTTTTAAACTGTTAAGCTATATTGATAAGGACCTTGCGTTCTCGGAATTATCAGTAAGAGCTTTAAAGAAAATTAAAGGATGCGCAATCTCTATCAGTGCTATTTTTGTCATTGGTATGCCACTCTTTTATCTTGTAGCAGAGAGGGACGATGCACCAGGTATTATCCTTATTGGATTATTACTTATTTTTGCATCTATGGTAATTGCAGTTTTTGCAGCTGTTCTCCAAAGACTTCTTCAAGAGGCGATAAATATTAAATCAGAAAATGATTTAACGGTCTGAGGTGAAAAAAATGGCAATAATAATTAATATTGATGTAATGTTGGCTAAGAGAAAAATGAGCGTAACAGAACTTTCAGAGAGGGTTGGAATTACAATGGCAAACCTCTCTATTTTGAAAAATGGGAAAGCGAAAGCAGTTCGCTTATCCACTTTGGAGGCAATTTGCAAAGCTTTAGATTGTCAGCCTGGTGACTTACTAGAATACAGAAGTGATAAGGATAGTGGGGAATAAGACTATCAATTCTCTGTTTAGTTTAACGAACGGGTCAGAGATAATAGAAAAAAGGTTCAGAAACATTTACGTTTCTGAACCTTTTTTCACTTTATTCTCCATCCCCTGCAAATGCTTCTGGAATCATGGTAAAACCTTCAATCACTGTATCTTCTTCCACTTCAATCATCAAATATCTTTTTCCACTTAATTCAACTTGTTTTACATACTTTAAATCAGGTGGGCTAATGGAAATGTTGGCGATTTTCGTATTGATTTTAATTGACTTAGAAGTGAACTTTGGTAAGATATTGGTTGCTTTAAGCTCATATTTATCATCATCAATTACTTTCTTAAAGGCAAATTCAACCTTTTCCGTACTTATATCTTCAATCCCACTCATTTTCAAGACATTTTCAACATCCCTAGAGTCTAACTTTGGTGGTTCTTCCTCTTCATTATCTACAATCATTCGATTGATCTCTTCATAAACATTGGAAAGAGTAGAGGTACTTAACTGATCTCCAGTTACATTTTTAATAATTTCTTCGAACACAATTTTATCATCTTGGGCAGTCATTATGTCTTCTCCATTTAATACTTCCTCAATGAATAAATAATCTGGTTCATGTGCTTTTCCTGCAGCATATAAAACATGATTAACATCTGCAGAATTGTCAGTAAAGCATGGAAATAAAAATCCTCCCATTGGTGTCTGAAGATTAATAATTGGATCAACAACAATATTATATTTAAATTCTTTCTCTACATAGTCGAATAATAATTCCTTTTTAGGCTCTTGCGTATTATTGATACTGCCAAGGATAAAAGGATGAGAAAAAACAGTATCTCGGCTGTTTTCTTCTGTCTCAGCATTACTACGTTTTGTTGGTTTTAAATATTCCCCTCTTATAAAAGTGACCACAATGTCCTTTTCATATTGTCGAATGGCTAACATTTTTTCTACTATCTTTAGCATGTAATCTTTCCAATCTTCCACTTCATTGGTGAGTAATCCTTGATGTAAAATCAGCTGGCTATTATCTTCAACGTCTCTTTTGAATTTTAACTCAAAGAGCTTCTCATCCAATTGACCAGCTAGCATTTTCTTAAAGCTACTCAAAAATAATTCTTGTTGATCTTGATCAAGCATGGCGAATGGCTGACTTTGATAATGAAAAATATCACTGGATTCTTTCATAATATAGACGTTAAAGATGTCAGAAATCTTGAGTAAATCATTGTTTATCTTAAATTGTTTTCGAATATTTGCGATATCCTTTTTATTCATGATTAATTACACTCCTAAGCTACTCTACTATTGCCTTTTATAGGAAACAACATTACATTTAATCATTTTACCATATATATTTTAAGGAATATAAGTGAGGAGTGGATGAGGAAGTAAATTTAAAACAACCCTTCCTAAATAGAAAGAGTTGTTTTAGATTTACTTCTTTTTCATTCCAATATTTATATCTTTTCCATCTACATCTTCAATAACAGCACCAATTTCCCCTTCTGTATACGTATCACTAGCTTGTTCATGTGTTGTTGCTAAGCCAGCAGAAAGTTGGTCTTTTTTTTCATAATCACTTGGTTCGTATATACGACCAGCTATTTCAGTATTCTGGTCAGAAGTCTTTTTCTTCATAGGAACAATCCTTTCTATAGATATTTCTACAGAACTATTTTTTTCTATTTACGGTTGAATTACTCCTATTAAATTTAAATCGAGTAAAATAAACGTGAATAAATTTTTTTAGTAGAAGAAAGATTAATAATACTTGAAGACAGAGGCTGTTTTTAATGCGAGAAAACACCATTCAACTAAAGAAAAGCAGAAACCACTAGAGCAGGGTTTCTGCTAATTTTTCTTTTATAGTTCTTGACCGTTTGTTGCAATTACATTTTTATACCAATAGAAAGATTTTTTCTTCTTGCGTTCTAAAGTTCCACTTCCATCATCATGCTTATCCACATAAATATAACCATAACGTTTAGACATTTCCCCTGTAGAGGCACTTACAAGGTCGATACATCCCCATGAAGTATAACCCATTAGTTCCACGCCATCTTCAATAGCTTCTCCCATTGCTTGGATATGTTTACGTAAGTAGTCAATACGATAGTCATCATTAATGCTACCATCTTCTTCCACTTTGTCATATGCACCAAGGCCATTTTCTACTACAAATAAAGGAACACGGTAACGATCATACATTTGGTTCAGAGAAATTCTTAAACCAATAGGATCGATTTCCCATCCCCAATCACTTGCTTCAAGGAACGGATTCTTAACACCTGCAATGATGTTACCAGATGCCTGTTCTTCAGGAGTTTTCACTTTTTTCTCTGTACGAGACATATAGTAACTGAAAGAGATAAAGTCTACTGGATATTTTTTAAGAATTTCTAAATCTCGATCTTCCATTTGAATAGAGATGCCATTTTCTTTAAAGAAGCGTTTAGAGAAAGCAGGATATTCACCACGTACTTGTACATCTCCGCAAATATAGTTGAAGACTTGTTCTTCTTTCATAGCATATAAAAGATTCTCTGGATTACAGTCAATTGAATATACTGGTGCATAAATTAACATACAACCTATTTGTGCCTCTGGAATAATCTCATGACAAGCTTTAACTGCAAGGCTGCTAGCAACGAACTGATGGTGCAGTCCTTGGAAACTTTCTTGTAATCTTACTTCTTCTGAAGCAGGAGAGAAACCAAGCCCTAAAATAGGATGGGCAGTTGCCCCATTAATTTCGTTAAAAGTAAGCCAATATTTTACTTTATCTTTATAGCGTTTAAATAAAGTAGTAGCGTATCGTTCAAAGAAACCAATTACTTCACGACTTCTCCATCCACCATATTCGGTAATTAAGTATAGTGGAATCTCATAGTGAGAAATTGTGACTACTGGTTCAATATTATATTTTTTGCATTCATCGAATACACGATCATAGAATGCCAAGCCTTCTTCACTTGGCTCTATTTCATTTCCTTTTGGGAAAATACGAGACCATGCAATAGACATTCGATATGCTTTAAAGCCCATTTCTGCAAATAAAGCGATATCTTCTTTATAACGGTGATAAAAATCAATTCCTTCATGATTTGGGTACGTATACTTTTCTTTATCTATTTTAAAATCAAATCCAGGATTCGTAATGACCTTTAATCGAACTTTTCCACCAGGCATTACATCTGCTAAGTTCATGCCTTTACCACCTTCAAGATATGCACCTTCTAACTGGTTAGCTGCAGTTGCTCCTCCCCATAAAAAGTTAGTAGGGAACTGATAATTAAATTTACTCATTTTAAAATCTCCTCTCTTTTCTCCTGGTTACGCTTACTTTTAGGTATAAAAAAAACCTAAATTACATAAGTACAGACTTTGTCCATAGCTTACGTAATTTAGGTTTTGCCTGCATGACCAGTAACAACCCTAAGTAGTTGTTTTATTATTTGTGTTTTACTATATCACCATTATCACCAGTATTCAAGAATTTTGCAAGCGCTATTTTTTCTACAAGGTGAACGAGAGAGAAAATTAAAAAAATACTCATGAAAGCGTTGACACCTAATTTACACCATGCTAAAGTACAAGTAACAAATAAATCGAAACAAAAGGTTCCGTGATGGAATGTTACCTTAAGTGGGCATAACCTGAACTGACTTAAAGCACATGCTATTTTTGCATGTATTTTAGTCGGGTCAGGTTTTTTTATTTGTTAAAAATATTATTTCATAAAAGAAGGAAGGGTCAAAAATGAAATATGAGCACTTAGCGAAAGATATCATTGCTAATGTAGGTGGAAAAGAAAACGTTTCTAGTGTTGTTCACTGTATTACCCGTCTTCGGTTTAAATTGAAGGATGAAAGTAAAGCAAATACGGATGTATTAAAAAATATGGATGGCGTTGTAACGGTGATGAAAAGTGGGGGCCAATATCAAGTAGTTATCGGAAACCATGTTCCAGATGTATATAAAGCAGTTGTAGATATAGGTGGATTTCAAAGTCAGCAACCAGTAGAAGAAAGTACAGGGGATAAAGGTTCTCTTTTTAGTCGTTTTATTGATATGATTTCTAGCATTTTTACTCCAGTTCTTGGGGTTTTAGCAGCATCGGGAATGATCAAGGGATTTAATGCATTATTTGTTTCGTTAGGGTGGTTATCAAATACTTCTGGGACATATCAAATATTAAATGCCACTGGTGATGCATTATTTTATTTCTTACCGATCTTTTTAGGATATACAGCTATTAAAAAGTTTGGCGGATCTCCTTTCATTGGAATGGCAATTGGAGCCGCGTTAGTATATCCGAATTTATCTGGATTAACAGCAGGAGAACCTCTATATACATTATTTTCAGGGACATTATTTGAATCAGCAGTGCATATTACATTCTTAGGAATTCCAGTTATTTTAATGACGTACTCATCTTCAGTTATTCCAATTATTCTTGCTACATTTTTTGCATCAAAAGTAGAAAAATGGTTGAGAACGGTCATTCCAGATGTAATAAAAGCATTTATTGTACCTTTATTGACATTAGTAATTGTTGTACCAGTAACATTCATGGTAATTGGGCCAATTGCTACATGGGCAAGTTCATTAATTGGTCAAGGTTCTTTATACTTATATAATTTAAGCCCGGTAATTGCAGGACTATTACTTGGTGGATTATGGCAAGTTCTTGTTATCTTTGGTCTTCATTGGGGGATTGTGCCTATTGCAATTAATAATGTGGCAACACTTGGTTATGACACTATTTTAGCTCCAGTATTTGCAGCCTCTTTCGCGCAAATTGGTGCAGTTCTTGCAATCTTAATTAAAACAAAGAACCAAAAATTGAAAACGTTAAGTTATCCAGCATTTATCTCCGGTATATTTGGTGTAACAGAACCGGCTATTTACGGGATTACATTACCATTAAAGAAACCATTTATTATTAGCTGTATCGGTGCTGGTATTGGTGGAGCTATAGCTGGTATTACAAGTGTAAAAGGATATATCATTGGCGGTCTGGGGATATTTGGGATTCCTTCTTATATTAGTCCAGATGGAATTGACATGAGCTTATGGGGAGCACTCATTTCTATCATTGTTGGTTTTGTTGTTACATTCTTCTTAACTTTATTCTTTGGTTCTATTAATAAAGATCAAAGCACAGAAAAGGAAAAAGCAACAAATCAAGTCGCTGCAACGAAAATAGAACAAGAAGTAGTAGTAAGTCCGTTAAAAGGAGAAGTAAAGACATTATCAGAAGTAAAAGATGAAGCGTTTTCATCTGGTGCTCTTGGCCTTGGGGTAGCAATAGAACCAAGTGAAGGAAAGTTATATGCGCCAGTATCTGGAACAGTATCTGCATTATTCCCAACTAAACATGCGATTGGAATAACAACTGATTCAGGTGCAGACATTCTTATCCATATTGGTATGGATACTGTTCAATTAGATGGGAAGTATTTTACCGTTCATACAACACAAGGAGCATATGTGGAAACCGGTCAACTTCTTATTGAATTTGATATTAACGAAATTGAAAAGGCGGGAAAACCTGTTACGACTCCTGTGATTATCACCAATCATAACGAATACCATATTCAGTTTGCCAATATAGGAGAGATTCAAGCAGGTGATGCTTTAATCAGACTAGAATCCAAATAATACGAAAAATACGCAGGATAACTTTTCAAAAGAAATACGATCTTACAATTTATTAGAAAGGGTGAAATAGATGGCTTTTCCAAAGGAGTTTTTATGGGGTGGAGCAATTGCTGCCAATCAGGCAGAAGGAGCATATTTAGAAGGAGGTAAAGGATTAACAACAGTTGATTTATTGCCAACAGGAAAGAAAAGATTTGATATTATGTTGGGCAACCTTCCTTCCTATGAACCATTAAAAGGAGAATTCTATCCGTCTCATGAAGCAATTGATTTCTATCATCGGTATAAAGAGGATATTGCTTTATTTGCGGAAATGGGTTTTAAAGCATTGCGTCTTTCTATATCATGGGCAAGAATCTTTCCAAATGGAGATGACTCAACCCCAAACGAAGAAGGTCTGAAATTTTACGATGAGATTTTTGATGAATTAATAAATTATGGAATAGAACCAGTCGTTACTATTGCTCACTTTGACGTACCGATCGGTCTTGTGAAAAAGTACGGAAGTTGGAAAAATCGTAAGTTAGTGGGCTTCTTTGAAACGTATGCAAAGACATTATTTAAAAGGTATCAAGAAAAGGTAAAATATTGGATGACTTTCAATGAAATCAATATGTTACTTCAC
>DATMFU010000012.1:0-3527 GCA_035556015.1 Niallia sp.
CATCTCAACTATCGTGTATGGTCAAAACTGAATCCAGTAATTCCTTCTCTTATTGAACAATAATCGCAGCCCCTATTACTCTCATGTCCACCAAGAGTTGTCGGAATAATCTATATTGTGGATGCCAGTTGCAGATATACATTTTCTTTTACCTTTTCCTTTTGTGGCGCCAAGGTGGACTGTTTTAATTCCATTAATTCTCCACCAACAACCCGCTAATAAACAATTTAATTTGGATACCTTACTTTTTCAACTACTACTTTGAAGAGTCTTATCATTATCAAACGTCATGACTGCATTACCGCTTCCGGATGATTGTGCATAAGTATGGAATGAGGGATTGTAGCCATCCGCCAACACACCAAGCATCATAGCAAGATGACGCCCTCCTCCTTCAACTCCTGCAACTTTAGCATATTGAGGCAGCATTTCTTTAGCAAGATTCCAGTTCTTCCCCATAATATAATTGATAAACTGTTTATCTAAGGCTTGCTCAGAAACAGTAGGCATATGGTGACGCCCTCTTACTAAATTATGAGCAAGTGCACCACTGAAGATAAACACATAGTTTTTATCGTCACTATTTAGTACATTCCCAATTTCCTGCCCCCATTTATAGGTTTCTTCTAATCCAGCTGCAAGTGTGATTGATAAATTGACTACTGGAATATCTTCGTTAGGTACAAGGTAACGAAGAGGAACAACTGTACCATAATCCCACACGTATGTTGGATCATTAACAGAAATAACCGGAATTTTTGCTCGTTTACCAGCCATCACTAATCTTTCGCCTAAACTTTGGTCTCCAGGATACTCATATTTTACATCAGAAATAATGTCGGGACATTCGAATGCGGTTAAAGTTCCTTTATGCTTTGGTGACACATCTACATAATGATGAAATGTTGATTGCCAATGACATGAAACAATAATAACCCCATCCGGTTTTATTTTCTCTATATTCTCTGAAATAGCATCCATCTTCACAACAATTTCTTGTTGATATTCAGGTACATATTCTCGATGACAAATACTTGGAACATGTGCAGCCAAAACACCCAATTCTATTGTCATTTTAACCCTCCACACCCTTTGTTTTTAACAAAACTTAATTTGAATCATTTCGCTTTTCAACAGACTCTCCAGCAATTCCCCAATGACTTTTTGGAATTTCAGTCACTATCACTCTGACAGTCTCTTTTGGGACCTCCAATGTCGTGATGATTGTTTCAGTAATATTAGCAATAACACTTTCAATCTTCTCTTTTGGACGCCCTTCCATAATGTTAACGTTTACAATCGGCATAATAGAATCTCCTTTCTCCCCCTGTTCTATACTTATTCCCCTACAGAAAAACCAACTTCCCCAAGTCCATCAAGCTTAGCTGTCACATGATCACCATACGATAATTGGACAGCTCCAGTAATTCCTCCTGTCAAAATAACTTGGCCAGCCTTCAAATTTTCGCCTTTTCGATGTAGCATGTTCGCAAGCATGGCAACAGAATTCGCCGGGTGTCCTAAAACAGCCGCTCCTGCACCAAGGTCTTTAATCACTCCATTAATCTTTAATACAGTACCAACTAAATCTAAATCTAATTCTTCTGGCTTTCGAATTCTATTTCCTAAAACAACCCTTGAAGAGGATGCGTTATCTGCAATAACATCCGGCAACGTAAAGTTAAAGTTTTCATAACGGCTATCAATGATTTCAAGTGCTCCACAGACATAATCTGTTGCTGCTAAAACTTGTGCACCAGTAATACCCGGACCTTCAAGATCCTTACCTAAAATAAAGGCAATTTCCGCTTCCACTTTCGGATGAATATAGTCAGATAAAGAAATTTCTGCTCCATCTTGGATCACCATATTGCTAAAAATGTATCCATAGATCGGTTCTTCTACATTCATTTGGACCATTTTTGCCCGACTTGTAAGTCCCATCTTTGGTCCAATAATTGAGTGCCCTTGTTCTAATTTTAGCTTTACTAGTTCTTCTTGAATCAAATAAGCCTCTTCTACAGTTAAACCCGGAACTTTGTCTAAGGTGATTTTTTCGATATCTCTTCTATTCAATTCAGCATCTAATAAATACTTAGCAATTTCATTATTTGACATACTCATTGTAATTCCTCCTATTAAACTCGAAGACTACTTTTTTCTTTATTAGCTATTTCAGTAGCTACATCAATAATCATATCCTCTTGGCCACCGACAACCTTACGTTTCCCCAACTCTATTAAAATATCACGAGGATCAATGTTAAATTGTTTAGCTGCGCGCTGTGCGTGTAACAAAAAGCTAGAGTACACACCCGCATATCCCATTACAAGACTATCTCTTGTAATCTCTTGAGGTTGTTTTAATATAGGAGCTACAATATTTTCAGCTAAATCCATCATCTTATATAAATCGACTCCACTGTTTAACCCTAGTCTTTCTAATACAGCCACTAAAACTTCTGTCTGAGTATTCCCAGCGCCAGCTCCTAAGCAACGAACACTACCATCTATTCTTGTTGCACCTTCGTCAATGGCAACAAGTGTATTAGCCATCGCAAGCGATAAATTATTATGAGCATGAAAACCAATATTAGTGGTTAGGCTTTGACGAAGGGATCGAATTTTTTCACGAACTTCATTTGGAATCATGGCTCCTGCTGAATCAACGACATAAACAGTATCTGCTCCATAACTTTCCATTAGTTTAGCTTGCTCTACTAACTTATCAACTGGTGCCATATGAGACATCATTAAGAAACCTACCGTCTCCATACCAAGTTCTTTTGCTAAAGTAATGTGTTGAGGAGCAACATCTGCTTCTGTTACATGAGTAGCAATTCGAGCCATTTTTGCTCCAATACTAGCTGCTTGCTTCAATTCATTCATCGTCCCGATTCCCGGTATTAATAATACAGCCACTTTTGCGTTGTCACAAACCGATACAGCTGCTTCAATTAGTTTCATTTCGTCTGTTAAAGAAAGACCATATTGTTGGGAAGACCCCCCTAACCCATCTCCATGAGCTACTTCCATATAAGACACTCCGGCATCATTTAATGCACGTGCTACATCACGAACTTGGTCAACTGTATATTGATGACCGATCGCATGACTACCGTCTCGTAAAGCTACTTCTGTAATGAGAACATCTCGGTTATCGTTCATTCCAAACCATTCCTTTCCTTTAGAACTTCATGTTTAAGAAACAACAGAATTCAGTTTATTTTTAGCCAGCTCTTCCGCTACTTTTACTGCTGAGGCTGTCATGATATCTAAATTTCCAGAGTATTTCGGTAAGTAGTCCCCTGCTCCTTCTACCTCGATAAATATCGTTACACGGTTTCCATCAAAGATCGGTTCTGTTCGGAGTCGATAACCTGGTACATAAGCTTGAACTTGTTTGACCATTTCTTTAATAGATGAAGTAATTTCTTCCTCATCAATTTGTCTTGGTTCGACAACAGCATAAACAGTATCTCTCATTAATATAGGGGGTTCTGCTGGATTAAGAATAATGATAGCTTT
>DATMFU010000013.1:0-2294 GCA_035556015.1 Niallia sp.
TTTGAAGGTGACGGAAGAATTAATCATACAACGATTGTTACAAGTGTATATAACGGTGTTCCTTATATCAATGCACATACAGTTGGTAGTGCAAATCGCCACTACTCTTATGCAGATTCCTATGCGTATACGCCAAATATTAGATATTACTATTTCAAAATAGATGACGTGTTTAATTAAGTCGATTTTTGGGGATATAACATTTAATATCTATTACTAGTTGTAATAGTATGAAAATAATGGAAGAATCTAAGTATATTTTAATTGCGTATTATTTATGTTATGGTTGATTGAAAGCAAAATTAAGACAAATGGTCTAGATTCATTCGATTTTAAGGAGCGAAACAATAAATGAACGAACAATCATTATCTGTAAGAGAAGCCATCATTGGAAGACGTTCAATTAAAAAGTTCAATGGGCAACCAGTAGACAGAGAAGATTTAATGAATATTATTAACGATGCTGTATGGGCACCGAATCATAAAAATAGAGAACCTTGGCGCTTAGTTGTAGCGAGCGAAGAAAATCTTGAAAAAATCCAAAACGTATTAAGAGATACAACAATACCAAATTGGCAAACGTTGAGTAATGAAGAAGTAGCAAACAAAATGCAAAAATTCACTACACCAGGTGCTTATGTATTTGTTGTTGTTCCTGAAGATGTAAGACAAAAACAACGTTTAGAAGATTTCGGAGCAGCGAGTACGTTTATCCAAAACATTCAACTGCTTGCATGGGATTATGGTATTGGTTCTTGCTGGAAAACTCCTGACTTTTTGGATGATCCAAAATTTCGCGACAAATTAGGGGTTAAGCACGGAGAGCGAATAATCTCTATGTTGCAGTTAGGCTATTTTGATGAGTTGCCAAAAGCAAAAGAGCGTAAAAAGGCAAAAGAAATCGTCACTTTCTTTGGAGAAACAAACCAAGAAGAGGATCAAGAAGATTGATATACCGAAATAACTTATCGGGCAATTTGACTCATTTTGTAGGCTTGAAAAGGAATGATCTAACATGATCGAAATAAATAAAGATGGGTACTCTTCTTCAAGTTTAATAAATTATTCAATAGTTTGAGTAGATTGTTAGAAAATTATTTTAAAAAAGTTTAGAATAGGCGCAAAGACTGAATTGTCTTTGCGTTTTATTGTTTTAAAGGATAAGGGAATATTCTTTAATGTTAATTATTCTGTAATAAGTTTTTATAATAATGGAAAATTTATTAATTAGGTATTTTACATTAGGGAGATACTAAAAGTTAAGACTTTCGTAAATATCGCTATTAGAACGATTTAAAACGCTTAAGAATAGAAAGAATATTGAAGTAAGAAGGGGTTAAAACTATGTCAAAACACCCGTTAGATAAATGGGGAAGTTTAGTAGGAAATAAGCGTTCAAGATGGATTACGGTTATACTTTGGGTCTTAATTGTAGGAGCATTATCATCTTTGTTTCCTCAAATAAATAGCGTAGAAAATGCTTCTACAAGTGACTTACCTGAAGACGTAATGAGCCAACAAGCAAGCTCAATCATTGAGGAACAATTTCCATCTGACTCTGGGCTACCACTTTTAATAGTCTGGTATAAAGAAGCAGGACTTCAGGTAGAGGATTTGCAATCAATCCAATTACTTTATGAAGAGTTAGAGGCAAATCCTTTAAAAGGGCAACAAACACTTCCTCCACTTTCACAGTTGCCTACGGAGGCACTACTAGGCAGTGTTTCTGAAAATGGAACTTCGATCGTTACACCAATCTTCTTCGAGGAATCTTTAAATACTGATACATTAAAAGAAAACTTAGCTGAAATTAAAAAGGTGACAGAGGATCAATTTGGTGAAAATCCATATGATCCAAATTTAAAAGAAGATGTATTACATGCTCGTTTCTCAGGGCCAGCAGGAATTTCTGTTGATGCTACTGATCTGTTTATGCAGGCAGACGTACAGCTGTTAATAGCTACAGTTGTGCTAATTTTAGTGTTGCTTGTTGTAATTTATCGTTCTCCAATTTTAGCTATCTTACCAATTGTTGTTGTAGGGATTGCCTATGGTGTAATTAGTCCGCTACTCGGGTGGTTTGCGGAAAGTGGATGGATTAGTAAAGATGCTCAAGCAGTTTCCATAATGACCGTATTATTATTTGGGGCAGGAACGGATTATTGTTTATTTTTAATTACAAGATATCGCGAAATGCTACTAGAAGTGGAGAATAAGTTTGAGGCTCTTCGACTATCTGTAAAAGAATCCGGCGGTGCCATTATGATGAGCGCACTTACGGTGTTTATCGGATT
>DATMFU010000014.1:0-2404 GCA_035556015.1 Niallia sp.
TATGTTGCGACAATGAGGAACAATAGCATCAGCAAACTACTTTGCCAAAGAGGGAATACATTTCTTGCTAGAATACCAATCAAGGATATAACAAATCCTAGCCCAATAATAATAAATTTACCCCAATACGAAAGTCCTAATGGTAAAATATACATAATGGGAAAAACTAAAATCAAGGAAAAAAGTGCTAAAATGTAAAAAATCATTTATACACCTCCTTTTACACATTCTTTCATCTATAATACGACATTCTTCATCATTTTACTGCTACTTTTGGATTATTTTTTTGACATTTTTATTCAGACTTAGAACTAATTAGTATTGTATAATAAGGATAGTATTTTTGAAAGCAGGGAAAACCATGAAATTTTACAAGTTCATTCGTAATTCAAAAGGCCTAACATTAATTGAAGTTTTATTATCCCTCACTATCCTGTCCATTATATTACTGGGAATAATGAATTTTTTTACTCAAGCTTATTCCTATACAAATCTTAATCAAAAAAAGACTGCTGGCATAAACGTAGCTAGAAATGCCTTAACATATATGGAACAAGGATCTGGTGAAGATTCATTTATTAATATTAAAAATAAATTAGAAAATAATCCTACTATTTCTGGTGAGCTATTTATTTGTAATAATCAATATGAAGTTATCTGGGATCATGCCGAACATTCTGCCTGTACCCCTATTCAAATTAACAATATTAATTATTATGTAGCTATAAAGCCTATCCAAAATGAAAAATATAGTGATTATTACATACCATTAAAAGTAAACGTTTCTTGGAATGTTAACAAAAAAGAGTTTAGTACATCGATTGAGGGGGCTATAAAGAGTGAAGATCTTCGATGAAAAAGGAGTTACATTATATGAACTTTTAGCTACCGTCACAATACTCGCCATTGTATTACCAGTCATTTATGGTGTTTTTCAATCAGGTCTCTCTTTATACAACAAAATTCAAATAGAAGGACAATTGCGTGATGATGCAGACTATGCCGTTTCGATGATGATGAATTCATTTAATAGTATTCCATTCGATTATGTTCAAATGGATGAAGAGAATAAAATTAGCTTAGTTGATACAGAACACACTGTCTTTAAAAAAAACCAAAAGGAAACTTCCTCCTTTTATACGTATGAAAAAGAGAACCTTCATGAAGAAGATAGTAGAAGTATTGAATTTGTAAACCAAGAAGTCGATGGAAACTCTATTAACTCTGTATCTATTAATAATAAAGTTTTAGAAGGTCAAGGAGACTTTTCTGGTTCTACCATTAACTTATCATGTAGTAAAACTTCAAAGGAAAATAGCAATCATTGTATCCATGGGTTAATACAAGTCAACTTCGTCATTAATCAGCCCAGATTGAATAAGCCGCTTACATTAGAAAGTCAATTTGGCTTTTAAGGAGATTCTATATGTTCAAACAGAATGAAAAAGGAAATGCACTTATTACTGTATTATTAATTTCATTAGTTTTTACTACTATTGGTCTAGCAATTGTAGCATCAAGTATAAGTAGTACGAAAAGAGTGGAAACAAGAGAAACCGATATAAATATTACGTATCAAAGCAAAAAAATACTAGAAGAAATGACTTCAGAGATGGCAACTAGATTACAATCATTGCCATTAGATTATCAGGAGGTTGGGACTCAATATATCGTCAATGAATCATTTGATCGTGATCTTGCATCAATTGTTATTACACCTACTGTAAGTCAAACTTTAACTAATCAAACCTATAATGAATCAATCGAATGCCTAAGTGTAATAGATTTAAGTGGTCCAAATAAAGTTGCTTTCTCCACTAATAAGGCTTGTCCAGAACATACCTATGCGGAGGACACTTCTTATTCGCTAGAAAAAGAAACGGATTTCACTCGTGTTCTCGAAATAATTCTTGTTACCAATAATCCTAATGAAACAGAAGGCGAAATAACAAGAACATTAAAAAAACGTGTCATCTTGTCTCCACTTCCTAGCTTTTTAAAATATGCTGTTGGTACTTTTTCCACAGATGAAAAAGAAGGTTTATTCATTAATGGTTCACCTAATATTAATGGAAACATTTATGCAAACCAACTAAGTATTAATAAACGAGCCAATTATCAGTTAAGAGATGGTACAAAGAAAGATGTAGCTGCACTTCCACCATCTGTTACTGGAAATGTTTACAGTAGTTCAGCAAATGTGTTATCTGCTCTAAAGGAGAGCAATTTCTACAAGGGAGAGATTCCCTCTTTGAATCATGATAGTCAATTTATTAATATTGATTACAATCAAACTTTTGTTCAGCGTATTAATACCATGTTAAAAAAGAACGAAAAACTAAACACAAATCCTATTAACAATATTAGTGATGTAGCCACACTTCCCACTCTCATTCAGCAAAGG
>DATMFU010000015.1:0-33189 GCA_035556015.1 Niallia sp.
TAATACAGCTAAGTCTGCTTTCGCACTTTTTCTATCTTCTTCACTAACAGAATGACTTTCCGATGCAAATGTTGCAGGTTTTGGATGATGGATACTTCCACAAACAGGACACGCTTCCTCTTCCTTCAATTGTAATGCTAACAGATAGGACTGATTAGTAAACCATCTTTCTTCAAGATTTTCTACTAACTCTTTTGCATCTTGATATCTACTTAAAACATGTTCCATGTCCTTTTGTCTAGTAACCGTTTCACTAGTAGCCTTCATTCGTTCTTGATTCGTTACTTCGTATTCTGTTAATTTTTCAAGCAAATTTATTAAATCTCTTGTTTTCTCTCTGTTTTCTACTAATTGTTGACTTTGTCGTTCTAACTCTTTTTTCTTTCCCTTCAAAGCAACTGTTTTTTGTTCCATTTCTTTTCGCTCATTAAGTAATAAGTTTTCTTTATTTCTATTGGAATCTAAGCTTATTTTCACAGTAGAAAGATTGTCCTCCATCGATGCATATTTGAGAACATCATCTTCCATGCCTTTAAGCAAAGAAAGACTTTCCATTAATTGTTTTTTTTCTTGTTCTTTTGCTACTTGTTCCTGAAAGTGTTTTTCAGCTAGAGCTAATTTATTTTCCCATTCCTTTAGTGAAAGAATCAGTTGTTTTTTTTCTTGTTCTCCTTGATCAATCTGTCTTTTCAAGTGATGACAAATTTCCTCTTGTTGAGCCAGAAAAGCAGCTTTTTGAGCAAGATCTATTTTTTGTTCTTGCTGCTTATAATCTGCTTCTTGTGCTTGTAATTCGTTTAAGCGAACATGCAGTTCTTCCTTATGCTTCATTTGTTTAAGTACTGCTTCTGCCTCAAAAAGAAGCTTCTTTAAATCATCTCTTTCCTTATTTTTTTGCTGAAGTTTTTGTTCTGAGTTCTTAATTTCTTCCTCCATCGCCTTAATTTCTCTGTCTAATAAAGGCAATATAGCTACATCATTGTCACTAGACTCTTTAACAAGTAAAGCAAGCTCTTCTATAAACAAACTTGTTATATGAGAGAGTGCTGTATTTCGAATGATGATTTTTTGTTCTACTGTTTTTTTGAGGGCTTGTGCTTGATCCTTTAATTTTTCTTCCACTCGCTTATACATTTCTGTATGGAACAATCGTTGAAGAATACCCTCTTTTTCTTTACTATCAGATGTAAGTAATCTTCTGAATTCCCCTTGAGGAATCATAATAATTTGTCTGAATTGGTTACTATCTATTTGCATAATTTCTTTTATTTTTTCATCTACATCACGAATGGAGGAAGCAATTATCTCTTGGTTCCCATCTTCGTCAAAAGAAAACATTTCAGCTTTTGCACCTATAGTAGTTGTTCCATCTCCTCGTTCTTTTTTCTTTTCTTGCTGAGGAGAGCGAATAATTAAATACCGCTTATCTTTTAACTTAAATTCGAAGCTTACTTCCGTTAGGAGAGAGGATGGTGCAAACTGACTCCGAAGCTCAGGTCCATTACGATCCTCCCCACTTGCTTTACCATATATCGCATACGTTATTCCATCAAAAATGGTCGTTTTTCCTGATCCCGTTTTTCCCGATATAACGAACATTGTCCGATTTCCTAAAACCGAAAAATCAATCACTTCTTTTTCTGCATATGGTCCAAAAGCTTGCATGGTTAATTTTAATGGTCTCATTTTGCATCCCCCTCCCTTAATACGTCATTTATAATAGCTTTCATCCATTCTTTCTTTTCTTCTGTAAAGGTTGCTGTTGTCATACTTTCATAGAAATGAGTAAAAAGCTCTAGTTCATTTCTTTTCATTTCTTTTTTTACTTTCATCGCTACTTTTTTCTTTCGATCTACATTTTCAATCTTTCTCTCTAAATGAAGAACATTTGGGTATACTTGTCTTAATTTTTGAATCGGATCTAATAAGGCACCCTCATCTAACAAGGTAATTTTTAAATAGTCATCCACTTTTTGATTTTGATAAAAGGAAACATCTAATAATTCTTCTAAATGACCCTCCAATTCCCGCATATCTCGATCAGGTGTTAAGGGATGAAAGCGCTCTTGAAATGTTCCATTTTCCTGCATTTCAATAATAGAAACAGATTTTCTTTGTTTTGCTTCTGAAAAGGAGTATTTCATTAATGAGCCAGAATATTTCACTGTTTCATGCTTAATCGCATCGGGGCTGTGTAAATGGCCCAACGCAGTATAAGAAAAAGGTGAAAATAAATCTACACCAACGCAACCAGATCCTCCAACAGATAAAACTCTTTCCGAATCAGTTGTTTTCCCTCCCAATACAAAACTATGACCAACTAAAACATTTGGTTCATTTACATTTAAATTGTTTTCTATCCTTCCAATAACAGCTTTCATGGCGTCATGATGATTTAATATCGTATCATCTTCTAATAACCTTCGGACTACTACTGGTTCACAATATGGCACTAAATAAAAATTCACACCATTTATCGAAACAGGAGAAAAGCTATTTTCTATTTTTCCATTTAAATAAAAACGATTTTTTTGATACCATGAGCTTCCAAATGATAGTCTTTCTGCACTATCATGATTACCTGAAATAGCCACAATTGGTGTATTTAGTTCAACATTTATTTTATATAACATACTTTCTAATAAATTTACCGCCTCAGTAGGAGGAATGGATCTGTCATATAGATCACCAGCAATAATTACCGCATCTGGCTGTTCCTTCATTACTAATTCAACAAATTGTTGGAGCATTACTTTTTGATCTTCCGTCATGTAAAGACCATGGACCAATTTCCCTAAATGCCAATCTGCAGTATGAATAAATTTCACTATTGGTTCACCTCTATTTAATGAGTTAATGATACAGTTTAATCGAATATATTATTTCATTATATCAAACTATGTATTTAGGAAGGAATGGTAGAAAACAGCAAATTTCTTAAAAATGAAAAAGGCCAGATCACTATTTAAAAATAGCATCTGACCTTATTATTATATGAAAATCAATTAATATTATCGTTTAGTTACGTTAGCAGCTTGTGGTCCACGAGCACCTTCAACTACTTCAAAAGATACATCTTGGCCTTCTTCAAGTGATTTAAAGCCTTCTACTTGAATTGCTGAATAATGTACGAATACATCATTTCCATCTTCTGCTTCGATAAATCCAAAACCTTTTTCTGCGTTAAACCATTTTACTTTACCGTTTTTCATGTGAAAAAATCCTCCTAAAAAGCTTCCCTAGCTTTGTAATAATTAACCATTTTCAGCGCATAAGCATTGACTAGTAATCTTTCAAAATAATAATGATAGATATTAATTAACACTAGATACGTCGCTAACGGCTTAATGTAAATTTAACATTTTTAGGTAAAAACGTCAATAGAAAACCCTTACATTTTTCAAAGAATATTCCTTTTTGACAAAATAATTGGTTATTGTTTTAATAGTTCAGGTAAACTTTGAATGGATTTAATCATAACATCCAATTTGGTTTCAATTCGATTAAGTAAGTAAAAACTTATCACGATTGGAAATCCCACTTGGCTAATGAAAGTGACAAAATCCTCCATTGTATCCCTCCCTCGTTTCATCAAAATAAATGAATAATACTTAAGTGAGGTTCCCTACTCAAGATATCCTATTTATTGAGTAGGGAATCAATCATTTGCCTTATCTTACGGTTTTCTGAGAGTTACTAATTTTTAAATGTCATAATCTGTTACATTTCTTTCAACAAGTCGAATACCTTTAGCAGCTACCAAATCACCATTGTTACTAGTAAATATGTTTGCATTTATTACTTTTTGCATCGCTTGTAATACTAGTGACTGATCAACAGGTTCATTGGGACTTTCAAGTGATATTTTGCTAGATTTCCCATTACTAGTTAAAAAGGTAAGTTCTAATGTTTTTGCCATGTTTTATTCTCCTTTCTTCCTTATTATTTATTAATGTCGATACTGTCATATCTAACTACTGAATATAAAGGATAAGATACAATAGATGCTATTGCCTCTGCTACGGCCATTAATTGATCTGGAGTTGCTGCCTCTTTTACATCCTTAAAACTCTTCGTAACGATATTTGGCTCCCCATTCTCTTTCATACCATTCAAGAATAATAATTTTACAGAAGATTCATTCCAAATTCCTTGTGCCATGCTTATCACCTCCTTTCACTTTTTAAATAGAAAGGAAGGATCAAAAAAGACAGTTCAAATGAAAATTTTTTTATTCTAAGGGTAATGGAACAAGCAAATATCCCCTTTTCCCATAAATTATAATAAAAAAGGAGGGCTACAGAAATGGAGTGGCTACAACACTTTTTACTGGAAAACTATTATATTTTAGTTCCAGTTTTATGGGTACTTGGATATGCACTAAAACAGACACCGCGAGTTGCTGATTGGCTAATTATATGGATATTATTAGGAGCTTCTATTCTACTTGGAACTTTCGCTTATGGATTCTCATTTGAAGCAGTAACGAATGGGATAATCGCAACAGGACTAGCTGTTTTAGGACATCAAGTGGTTAAACAAACTACTCAATTCAATCGTAAATAAACCATTTAAAAGTAACAATCCATCTTTTTATTGAGTAGAACCTCTTTTTCATAATAAATAGCCAATTGAATGATTTCCATTCAATTGGCTATTTTTTATATCTTCTATCTTCTACTTATGCTACTCTTTTTGAAAGTTTCCGATACTTCCATAGCATCCCTATTCTCCACGGGAGAATCATACAAAAGGCTAAGAACCAAAACATTCCACCTAATTCACCTACATCAATAGAATTAGAGTTAGTTAACACTAATTTAGCTATTGTTCTGATACCTAATAAAGCAAACAATATAAAAATAAATGCTTTCGAATTAATTAAATAAATTTCTTCTTCTCTTACTTCAAACTTAGTAGTAATAATTAGAAGAATAGAAAAGATAAGACCTGCCAATGCTGCCTCTAGCATTTCTTTACCTGTAATTCGAAAATACGGAAAGATATACATAAGTGCACCAGTACTCATAAAGAATGGTGGCAAAATTATTTTTTTAGGTGAAACGGGAGTCTTTGCTGCTTTCATTCTAATAAACATAAAAAAGAGCCCCATAAACACTGCAACTATTGTAGATATAATCACCGGAGTCATTTTCTTAACCGCCTTTACTACCTTTTTACCTAGTAAATTAATTAAGCTAATCATATCACTTATGCACTAAAGTGTCTATTTTTGGATATACAAAAAGAGGGGTATCCCCTCTAATGTAATACACGATTAATAGCATCTAACACCCTTGACTCATCAAAAGGCTTAACGATAAAATCCTTTGCTCCTGCTTCTATTGCTTCAACTACCATTTTTTGTTGTCCCATCGCAGAACACATGATAATTTTTGCTAATGGATATTCTTTTTTAATTTCTCTGACAGCATCTAGCCCACTCATTTCTGGCATCGTAATATCCATCGTTACAAGATCTGGATTTGATTCACGATATAATTGTATAGCTTCTTTTCCTGTCTCTCCCTCTCCTACAATTTCATGATTTGCTTTTGTTAGAATATTAGAAAGTGTTATTCTCATAAACTTTGCATCATCCACAATTAATATCCGTGCCATTACTATCCTCCTTAAAACTACCAAACAAAGCTATTACATTACTATTTATTTAGTTTTCTACACTTTTACAAATATATCTAATTTTTTAGAAAAATTCAATTCTTTTTCATTCATTTGAAAAAAATAGTATAGTTAAATACTATCGTTAAAATCCAGTGAATTCTCCAAAAAGTGGAGATAATAGAGACGTCAACCACTTCATCCCATCAAAGCAAAGCATAATTCCCATTAGGATCATCAAATATCCACCGATTTGCATCCAGATAACACTATATTTTTTTAAAGGATTAATAAAAGAAACAAAATAGGATAATAGCAAAAATGGAATAGCAAACCCAAGTATATAAGCAAATAAATAAATCATACTTTCTTCGGGGTTAATCGTTGCTAAAGATAAAACCGCTCCTAATATGGGTCCATTACATGGAGTCCACCCAGCTGCAAAACTTAACCCAATTAAGTAGGAACCAAAAAACCCACTAGGTCTATTCTTAAAGGTATATCGCCATTCAGACATTATCCATTTTGATTTAATTACTCCAACAATAACTAGTCCAAAAAAAATGATGATGACTGCTCCAACATATCTAAGTACCTCTTGATATGTTTGAAAAAATACTCCGATTATAGATGTACTGAATCCTAACGCCAGAAATATGGTAGAAAAGCCCAATAAGAAGAGCATGGTATGTAGTAAACTATTGTTCTTTAATATACTTTCTTTCTTCATTTCCACTACAGACATTCCGGTTAAATAAGATAAAAAGGCTGGATAAAGAGGTAAACAACAAGGCGAAATAAAACTTAAAAAGCCAGCACCTAATGAAAGGAATATATTCAAATCCACTATTTATACACACTCCCATTTCTATCTTCCTTTTACTATATGCTAGCTACCTAGGATTATGTTTGATTGATTATTTTGCAATTACTTCCAATTATAGATATAATTAATGTTACTCTTATAAGTAACCTATTATTTTACGAAAACAACTAGAATCATCAATAAAACAATTTGTAGTTAATAGGATCACAAGTTCTTTATTCATGTACATAAAAGTGTAAAAAAAGATAACGGTACCAAAAGGATTCATTGATTATTTCTATAACTTAGAAAGGACCAATATCCATGGAAAAAAAGCAATTGTTAATCCAAATTGAAACAAAACGCGCAGAATTAATTAAAATTGCTATGAAACATGGTTTTTCCTCATCTTCTGCCATAATATGTAGTCAAGAATTAGATCACTTATTAAATAAATATAACGAACAATATAAAAGAAGAAATTTAAGTTACTAATAGAGAAAAGGGAGAAAAAATATCCCACAATTTATTGTGAGTGTATTTTTTCTCCCTTTTCCTTCAACTTAATTAATCTGAGCCGTTTCTTCAATGGAATTGGCTGCTCCATTCTGCAATAAATACATTTTATAATATAATCCTTTTTGTTGAAGTAATTCTTGATGATTCCCTCGTTCCACAATTTCTCCTTTATGAAGAACAAGAATTAAATCAGCATCTTGAATAGTCGAAAGGCGATGGGCGATAGCAATAGTTGTACGTCCTTTTCGCATTTTTGCTAAGGCATGTTGAATCGCCTCTTCTGTTTCCGTATCAATATTTGCCGTCGCCTCATCCAAAATTAACACTTTTGGATTTGTTAATATTGTTCTTGCAAATGCAATTAACTGTCGTTGGCCACTAGAAAATCCTGACCCCCGTTCTACAACGCGATGCTGATATTTATCTTCAAACTTCTCAATAAAAGTATCTGCTTGCACGAATTTTGCTGCTTCTATCATTTCTTGTTGACTAAATTCCTTATTATATAATCGAATATTATCTTCTACCGTTCCATAAAAAAGAAATGGATCTTGTAATACTAGCCCTAAATGGTTTCGCAGTTCCTTTTTACTAAAAGATTTTAGTGACTTCCCATCAATTAAAATGTCTCCTCTTTCATAATCGTAAAACCTCATTAAAATATTAATGATGGAGCTTTTCCCGCTTCCGGTATGTCCTACTAAAGCAACCGTCTCTCCTTTTTTTGCCTTAAAAGAGATATTTTTTAATACGTCTTGCTTACCATCATAGGAAAAAGAAACATTATTAAATTCTATTTCCCCATTGTCTATTCTATTTGTACTATTTACATCAAGTTCCGGCTCTAAATCTTTTTCATCTAATAGAGTAAAGACTCGAAAAGCTGAAACAATCGCTTGCTGATAAAGGGACAGTCTTTGCATTAAATTGTTAACTGGTTCAAAAAAGCGATCTAAATAGCTAACAAATGCATAAAGTACACCAATTTCAATAGGATTTGAAAAAGAAGAAATACCAAAATAGCTTAAGACAAGAATTAGTGCAAACACATAAACTAGATCAATTGCTGGTCTAAGAAGTAACCCTTCTAATTTAATATTTCGCATCCCAGCACGATAATGTTTCGTATTTATATCGTTAAATTCTTCTTTTAACCTTTTTTCTTGTCTAAATACTTGAATAATCCCCATACCCATTAAGGATTCACTAAGTTTCGCGTTAAGTTGACTTAACCTTTCACGCATATCCTGGTAAAACTCAGAACTATATTTTCGATAAAGCATAACAATATAGGTCAATATAGGTAATAATATCAAACAAATGGCACCTAGCTTTACATTAAGGAAAAACATAGCCCCAATAATTCCGATAATCATAAAACCGCTTTGTATAAAAGTAGCAATTACAGTCACAAACATATCTTTAATGGCCTCAGTATCATTCGTAACTCTTGAAACAATACTACCAGCAGGAATTTTATCAAAATACCGCAATCCTAAAGAATGAATTTTTGTAAACACATCGACCCGAAGTTGCTGAATGATATATAAAGCAATTTCTTGAAATTTAAAGAGTTGAAAATACATGATAAACACATTCATTAATTGAATAACCATATACGTAATAGCCAATACCGTTAATGGTGTTACATCTAAATTCCTAGGAGTTAAATAATCATCAATAAAAATCTTAATTAAATATGGTCCCGCTAGTTCCCCTAAGGTCGAAAGAAATAAAAGAAGAAAAGCGAACATTACCCCTTTTTTATGTGGACGAATATAGGAAAGCAAACGAAATAATACTTTACGCTGCTCCTCACTTGTAAGTTTAATTGTTTTATCCATTTGTATCCCCCATGCTGACCATAACTTCTAAAGCTTGGCGATGATACATTTCCTTGTACCATCCATTCTCCTTCATAAGCTTCTGATGGTTTCCACTTTGAATAATTTTCCCCTCATCTAATACAATAATTAGATCCGCATGCTCTATGGCACTTAACCGATGGGATGTAATAATCGTTGTTTTCCCTTCTCTTTCTCCCCTTAATGCATGTAAGATCGTTTCCTCGGTCTTCGCATCCACTGCGGATAGAGAATCATCTAATAGGAGAATCTCAGGATTCATTAATAGGGCTCTTGCAATAGATATTCTCTGTTTTTGGCCACCGGATAAAGAAACCCCTCGTTCTCCTACAACGGTATTATATCCATTAGTAAAATCGAGAATATCTTCATGAATATTTGCAAGTTTAGCTGCTTTATGTATATCAGTTTCTGATGCATTTGGATTAGTAAAAGCAATATTCTCTCGGACACTTGCTGAAAAAAGGAAATGCTCTTGTGGAACATAACCGATTGAACTCCGCAATGCCTCAATGTCAATGTCTTTAAGTTCTCTATTACCAATAAAAATATTCCCTTTATAATGATCATATTCTCTTATTAGTAATTTTAATAGAGTGGTTTTCCCAGAACCTGTTTTTCCAACAATCCCTAATGTTTGCCCTCTTTTCAACTGAAACCGGATATCTTGTAACTGTGGACCATTCTCTGTATAAGAAAAGCTATCTACATTAAATGCAATCTCTCCGATTGGAGGTTCTTTGCCCACATTTACATGATTAACGATATCTACTTTCGTCTCTAAAAGAGCAGTTACACGATCATACGATGCTCTGCCTCTTTCCATGATGTTAAACAACCATCCGAAAGCTAACATCGGCCAGATTAACAATCCAAGATAAGTAGTAAAGGAAACAAGCTGTCCAAGCGTGAGTTCCCCATTAAGTACATATCGCGATCCAAAGATAATTGCTAAAAAGAAAGAAATACTTACAATTATGGTGATGGTAGGATCAAATAACGCATCCACCCTTGCCACCTTTATATTCTTTTCTACTACATCAAGGGAAGATTTTCGGAAGTCTTCTACATCTTCCTTTTCTTGTCCGAATGTTTTTAATACTTTAATTCCTGTGATACTTTCTTGCGTTTTATCATTTAAAGAAGAAAAGGCTGCTTGTGCCTGATGAAAATGCTTATGTATTAGCGTTCCATACCAACTTGTCAAAATAGCCATTAATGGAAGTGGCAATAAACAAATTAAGGTTAGCTTCCAACTGATTAATGCTGCCATTGCAATAATAACAGATCCACCTGTAGCTAAGGAATCAACAAAAGTAAGTACACCTTGTCCTGCTGTTGCCTGAATGGCTTGAACATCATTTGTAGCATGTGCCATTAAATCGCCAATTCGCTTTTTTTGATAAAAAGATTGACTCATCTTCGTAAAATGTTGATACAATCGATTACGCATTAATCGTCCCAGCTTTACTGCTGAACCAAAAATCATAATTCTCCAATAATACCTAAGTACATACATGATTAGAGCAGCAACCACTAAAACACCTATCCATTTAAAGAGAACTCCCCATGATAAAGTGTTAGCTTGAATATGATCCACTACAATACCAACTATTCTTGGAGGAATTAATTGTAAAACAGCAACAACGATTAAAAGTAAAATCCCTCCAAAATACGATTTCTTTTCTTGCAAAAAATACCATTTTAAATCAAAAAAAACTTTCACAAATACACCTCTAATCTTTTCCAAACATGATATAAATACCTTAATTAGTGTAGCAAAATATTTAGGTACTGGAAAGAAGTTTTATTATCTTTTCGAAATATTTATTGGAATTAGAAAAGTTAAACTTCATAAAATTCTTACTAAGTAATTACTAGGTGTAATTTGTCTTATTTTGCGGTTTCCGGGGAAATGATTCATCAGTTCGAATCGAATTATTTCCAAAAAGCAAAGAGAAAGAAAATCGTTTTAATATTCTTAGCACATTACTTAGCTGTCATATTATTTTCTAACTTATTAACTATATTGGGTAATTCACTTAAATCTTTAATAACCATGTCTGCATAGATAAGTTCCTCTTCTTTTGCAAAATCAAAATGACATCCAATAGAAACTAATCCATTGTCTTTCGCTGCTAATATATCAGATAAACGATCACCAACAACTGCTCCTTTGGTTATGTCATATTTATATAGAATATTTTTCACTAAATCCGATTTATTCAAAGAATTAATTTGCTCAATACTAAAAGTTTCTGTTACCCACTCATCCAATTGATAATAGTCCACAATCGCTTTTAAATATTTGATGAGTCCATTACTCGCTATAAAAATAGCAAATTCATTATCTATTAAGGATTGGAAGGTCTCTTTTACGTTAGGATATAATCCACCATTTCCATTATGTATATTAACTAGTAATCTCTCTAAAAAATAACGATCAGTTAGTTCCTTATCTTCAGCAGAATGATTAGGCATTAATGTTTCCCATACTTTTGGTAAAGGAACACCCATAATTTCACGATATTCTTCAATAGGCGTTGATCTATCCCATTTACCTAGTGTTTGTAAATACTGAAAAGTATCATCAAGGGAAATTTCTAAAATTTTATCCGTTTGAAATAACGTTCCATCCATATCAAAAATAATTGCTTGTTTCAATACTATCTCTCCTTTAATAAGAGGTTCTATCTTTTACATTTTCCATTTTTTTAATATTAACATAGCATGGTCTTATTTTATTTATCCATTTTCAATTTTCACTTAAACTTATGTATAAGCACTTGTAGAGACACTAATCAGAGTGTCTCTACAAGTAATATTTATTAAAATGATTTAGATTACATTAGGAAGTTCTTCTAGTAAATCATTAAACTGATGATTGATTATTTCAACGAGTTTAAATTCCCCATTCTCGTATTCAAATTTCAAAATGCAACAATTGGCAATCTTATCTTGTTGGGGAATAGAACTGGTGTGCTCCCAATATCTCATAAAATTTCGGCATGCTCCTCCATGTGATACTGCCAAAACCACTTCATTATCTTCTTCCATTATTTTTGTTAAAGTATTAGCCATTCTTAGTTGAACTTCTTGTTGATCTTCTCCACCGTATTTTACAAAGAAATCCTTATAAGGTAATGGTGGATTTAAATCCTCACTTTCTCCTTCGAATGTGCCAAAATTCCATTCCTTCAAACCTTTTAGTCTTGTATATGGCATATCCGTTATTATTTCTAATGTGTCACTAGCACGTTCCGAAGTGGAGCAATATACTTTATCGAAGTTGATATTATGTTCTTTGAAATACTGCCCAGCAACCCTCGCTTGTTTAATCCCTAACTCTGTAAGTGGTGAGTCACACCACCCTTGTATTTTTCTTCGTTGATTGAATAATGTTTGCCCATGTCTCATTAAATATAATGTCTTCTTCATATATACCCCCCTATATATATAAATTTACAAACTAAAAATAAAAAATATTACTCTCTGTCTATTATCCAATAATATTTATTAAAACGTTTACATATTCCTCTTGAATCCTTGCCTATTCCCCTCTATTCTATATTAGAGCAAGGAAACTATTAATTTAGAAAAAAATTGAGAGGATTATGTTAACGCTTTACCTATCTATTTTTATATAATATAGATAAAATTTCCAAATGGAAATAGCGAAATACTCATAAAAATAGGAAAGAAAGTGAAGGAAATTATGCTAATACGTTTTAAACAATTATTCACCATTAAAGGGTATCTACTCTTTATTGTTTGTATGTTATTACTAGGTATAGGGATTTCCATAACCATGCCATACTTATCTCTGTATTCTATCGAAAAACTTGATATGAGCGCAGCATCATTTGGAATATTTATGGCCATTAGTTCATTAAGTGGAGTTTTCATTAATTCATTTATTGGTAAACGATCAGATAGTGGATTAAATAGAAAGTGGATTATCGAACTTGCAATTATCGCTTCTGCAATAAATTATGTTTGTTTTATTCTATTTCATAACTATTTTATTTTGTTATTATTAATCACTTTATTTAATGGTTTAGGTGCAGCTGCAATGCCACAAATCTTTGCCTATGCTCAAGAATCAGCATCAGCGAGTAAAAGTAGTGATAAAACGTTTGCTCTTTCCACATTAAGATCGTTATTTTCATTAGGATTTCTTATAGGTCCCCTTGGTGGAACAATTATTTTAAAGCTAGCTGGATATAACGGATTGTTTATTGCTACATCAATCATATTTCTGTTCCTAGCAGCAATTGTATTTTTCTTTTTACAAAAATCACCTAAACCTGTACATACTTCGGTAAAAAAAATGGAGAGAGTTCCAACTCCCTCACTAAAAACAAAACAAATTAGATATCCTTACATTGCTTTTATCATTTTATTTGGAGTCAATGCTATTAATGGAATTAACACACCATTATTTATCGTCCATGAATTTCATGGTAGTTACTCCCTCGTTGGAATTATCGCTAGTCTTTGTGCAGGATTAGAAATTCCCATTATGATCATACTTGGATTATTAAGTAGTAAAATAACGAATCATACCTTAATGATTATTAGTTGCTTCATTGGAGGAATTTACTTCCTTGTTCTAACTACTGCAACCCATTCGTGGATTTTAATAGCAGCACAGATATTTCAAGCAATATTTGTTGCCATTGTCATGGGAAATGGACTTAGTTATTTTAGCGATTTAATACCGAATTCTCCTGGTCTATCTGCAACCGTTTATTCTAACGGTTCAATAATAGGAAGGTTAGTCGGAAATTTAGGTGGAGGTTTACTTGCAAACTTTATAGGCTTTCGATATGTTAATCTTGTTTGTTTTATTTTGGTTATGCTATCTTTCTTCATTTTATGGAGAGTTAGTGCTCATGAGAAATTGGAAGTATCGAGGGGAAATACACCTTCTATCTAGTTTGCATTTCATTCAAAAACAACACCAAAAGAGCTTGAGAATTTCCTCAAGCTCTTTTACTATTACACCTATTTACTGGTTTACATATTTAATAACTGCCATTTCCTTACCAAACCGGTCTCCGTAATCCATAAAACCTATGCTAGCATATAAAAGATGTGCTCCCTTATTTTCAGGGTGATAACCGACAATGATTTTATTAGCATTCGGTAATTTACTCATTTCGGAAATCATTAACTTAGTTGCTGCTTTCCCTATCCCTTTACCTTGGAATTTTTCATCCACCATAATTCTATAAATCCAATAGCCATCAAGTTCTTCTAATTCCGTATTATACATTAAAAACCCAACTATCTTATCATTCTCATAGATAGCATACGTTCTTAAAGATGGCTCAAATTTAGACTGTGCAATAGAAATAGCATTCGGCTCCATGAAAGCTTCTTGCTTTCTTCCTACTTTTAATTCACAACATTCAAACCAATTCTCTGCATTTAATTCTTTAATAGTAACATTACCTGTTTCCATTTGTTTTCCCCTTTCAAATAGAGGGGATCGCAATCACAAACTTTGTTAACGAAGCGTATCCCCTTTGTTGTTTAAAAACATACATTTACTTGTCACGATGAACGCCTCCTTTAACTGAATTATCTAACTATCAGAATTCATTATATCATAATGCACTTCCTGCCATACTATCTTTATAAACTTTATTATTTATTCACTTGATAGTAAGATCGCTTTTGTTTTTTCTTCATATATTTTATAGCCTATCTCCCACTGATGATCTTTCGTGACCGTTATAGAACAATAATACGGTGCATCCTTACCATAAGCATCTAGTTCTGGAATATCATCAAATGAATATATTTCATCTGTATCTTGTATATAAAAATCTGCTTCTGCCGAACGACCAGATGAATCAATTTCCATATAGCATTTTCCATTTACAACATCATACTCTTTAAACACTATGTACTTTAGACTAGGGATAGTAAAAAATAACAACAGAGAACCTAATAGGAGTGCCATTAACATTTTACTTACTTTTTTAAAAGAAAAGTCTTTCATATGATACATTGTAACGATGTAATAAATAGCACAAATAAGGAGCAATACTCCGATCATTAGAAACATAATATATCTCAACATAACTACTCCCCCTTAAGTTATTATTTACGAATATTACCTACCTTTTGTTTCATCTATTTTAAGATAAGTAGGATATATGAAAGATTCGAAGGGGAAAATTAACATATACCGCTCCTTTTAGGAATTACCATTAGCTTCATCATTTTCCCAGTATGTTACATTTACCGTTACACATATTAATGGTAAATTGATTTGGGAGGTTTTCAAAATGAAAAAGTTTAATATCTTACTTGTTGTTACCCTTCTATTTTCTTTATTAACCGGGGTTACAACTGCTGATGCTGCATCAAACGTAAAAGTCCATTTCCTTAATGTAGGTCAAGGAGACTCTATATTGATTCAAACAGGAAATGAAAATATATTAATAGATGGTGGAGGAAAAGGAAAAGGCGATGAGGTTGTTGCTTATTTGAAAAAACAAAAAGTAAGTACACTAAATGCTATTGTTGCAACACATCCAGATGCCGACCACATTGGTGGACTAACTTATGTTATTCAAAAATTAAAAGTTAAAAATGTATACGCACCAAAAGTATCACATACAACGAAAGCATACAAAGATTTCCTCTCTGCTGTAAAAAAGAAAAAATTAACCATTAAAACTGCAAAACAAGGTGTAGAAATAGCAACAAAAGCGAAAGACATTTCGTTAAAATTCATCGCACCTGTTAAAACATATAATAAATCTGATTTGAACAACTGGAGTGCTGTGTTACTATTAAAGCATAATAAAAAATCTTTCTTATTTATGGGAGATGCAGAAGAGAAATCAGAAAAAGACATGTTAGCTAAAAAAGTGATACCAGATGTAGACGTATTAAAAGTAGCTCATCACGGTGCAAAAGAAGCAACTACTACATCGTTCTTAAATAAAGCAAAACCAAACTACGCTGTAATTAGTGTAGGTAAAAATAGTTATGGACATCCTACCTCTTCTGTACTCAATCGTTTAAAAAAGGTGAAATCTAAAGTATATCGTACGGATAAACAAGGGAACATTATCTTTACTTCGACTGGTACAAAATTAACTGTAAAGACGGTGAAATAAGTTGAAAAAGGGAATTATCGATCGTTTTGAAGGAAATATTGCAGTTATTGAGTTTGATGAAGAAATGAAGGATGTACCCAAAACGCAGCTTCCTAAGGGAGTAAAAGTTGGGGATGTGCTTCTGTTCGATGGTGGTCAGATTAAGATTGATAAAAGCGAAACAGCTAAGTTAAAGAGTGAAATTGAAGATTTAATGAATGAATTGTTTGAGGATTAAACGCAATTACGCCTTGCTTTCCATAAGCATGGCTTTTTTTCATTCTATTTTTTTACCTCTAATATATAGAAGAAACCACTCTTCTTTCTTTCGAAAAGAATAAGTGGTTTCGAATTAGTTTGATGAAAGTTAAACAAACATCATTGTTTTTTTAAATGTTCGTTACATTCTATCGTCAATAAACGTATGAAAAATGACTGATTGCACTTATATCAAACAGAATTAATAGGTAAGTATCTTATGTATAAAGAAGAGCTTGTCCTATTATTTCCCTTGTTGTTTGTTCATTGCTGCCATCATTTGATTGATTTTCTTTTGGGATGGCTTTTGTCCCATTTGCATCATCATCATTTTTAACATTTGTTCATTAATTGGTGGATTTTTCTTTAAGTAATCCATCATGTATTTTCGTGCAATAAAGAAGCCGATTACAATACCAACTATTAATGCAACGACAATACTTACCCAAGCATACCAAGGCATATTTTTTCCTCCTTCATGTTGTCTATACTTTAGTGTACTAGACCAGATAATATTATACAATATCTGTTACAGAATTTCTCCTGTTTAAATTAAATTTCTTTCTTTTATAGGCTTTAACCAGCCAAATCTTTCATTTTCCACATCAATCGCTATAAAAGAAGGTTCATGTTTTCTAATCACTTCAAAAAATATAGATTCTGCATCATAGTAACCATTTGCCTCAATGTATAGATGCTCATTTTCTATTTTCAAAAGCGCCTGACTTAAATTTCCATTTTCAATCAAAAAGGAATCTTTTTGTAAGTGGAAATTTTTCTGTTTATTTAACTCGTTGAATAATTGATTTTCAATGGACCATTTAGATATAGGAAGTGTTATGTATTCAATTTGTTTTTTTAGAATTTGTTTTTGTGAATGATCTTTTGTCTTCTTATATTCCGAGAACAAATGATAAAACATTCTTTCTCTACCACTATAATGGATAGCTACCTCTTCTTTAATTAAATACAAATAATATTTTCTCATCTGAAACTCCACCTACCTGTCCACTTCTTTCCTTCTATTATAAAAAAGGTAGATTTCAAGGTGTGTCTCAAGGTGTAAAAAAATCAGACTAGTTTTGTCGAATCAAGAAAATATTTTAATTATTTGATTAAAGTGATCTCAAAAGAGAGACTCCTGATAGACTGTACCATCTAGTTACTAGTACGATGGCATGCAGGAGTCTTCTTTTATCCTTTTATTTTTCAAATAAAGCTTTAAGTCTTTTTACTACATTGGAAACAGTAAATCCATATTCTTCTATTATTTTCCCACCTGGTGCAGATGCTCCAAAGGTATCTATTGAAAGAACATCTCCTTCATCTCCAACATATTTATGCCATCCCAAAGAACTTCCCATTTCTATGCCCAATCGTTTCTTCACTGACTTTGGAAGTACACTATGTTTATACTCTTCAGACTGTTTATCAAAACGATCCCATACAGGGATGCTGACCACGGATGCGTCAATTCCTTCTTTCTCCAGTGCTTCTTGCGCTTTAACAGCTAAGTGGACTTCAGATCCAGTTGCAATGAGAATAGCATCTGGATTTTCCTTTTTAGCAGCAGAAATAATATAACCACCTTTTGAGACACCTTCATATGCCTTTTCTTTCGTTGTGCTAATGGTTGGTAGATTCTGTCTTGTTAGAACAAGAGCAGTAGGTTTATTTGTTGACTCTAATGCAATTTTCCAGGCTGCAGCTGTTTCATTTCCATCTGCAGGGCGAACAACAGATAGATTTGGCATTGCCCTTAAGCTAGCTAATTGTTCTACCGGTTCATGTGTTGGACCGTCTTCTCCAACTGCAATACTATCATGTGTAAAAACATACGTAACTGGCAATCCCATCAAAGCTGCTAGACGTATAGCAGGGCGCAAATAATCGGAAAAGACAAAGAATGTTCCACCAAAGATCTTCAATCCACCATGAAGAGCAATACCATTTAATGCAGCACCCATTGCAAACTCACGAACACCAAACCAGATGTTTCTTCCACCTTGATTATCTGGTGTAAAATCCCCTTCTCCTTTAATCATCGTATTATTACTTCCTGCTAAATCTGCAGAACCACCAATTAGATAAGGGAGATTTTTAGCTATTCCATTCATTACTTCACCAGAAGATGCACGGCTGGCAAGACTACTTCCTTCCTCATATATAGGAATATCTTTATCCCATCCTTCTATTAAGGTATCAGATAGAGATGTCTTTAATTGTTTTGCTAGGTCAGGATAATCTTTTTCATAGGCAGAAAACAACTCATTCCAAGCTTTTTCTTTCTTTTCACCATTTGTAGCTACTTTTTCCTTAAAATGTCCATATACTTCATCTGGTACATAGAAATCCTCTTCAAAGGTCCATTTATAAGCTTCTTTTGTTAATTTCAATTCATCTGCTCCAAGTGGCGAACCATGAGAAGCTGATTTTCCTGCTTTATTAGGAGAACCAAATCCAATAACGGTCTTTACTTCAATTAAAGTTGGTTTTGATTCATCTTTTTTCGCCTCTTCTAGCGCTTTAGAAATAGAGTCTGTATCATTACCATCTTCTACTCTAATATATTGCCATCCATATGCTTTAAAACGTTGTTCTACACTTTCTGAGAAAGATTTATCTAAATCACCATCTAAAGAAATATCATTAGAATCATATAATACAACCAATCTTCCTAACTTTAGATGAGCAGCTAATGATGCAGCTTCTCCCGATATTCCTTCCATTAGATCACCATCACCACAAATACTATATGTATAATGATCCACAATATTATAGTTATCTTTATTATAAACTGCAGCTAAGTGTCTCTCTGCTAATGCCATACCAACTGCCATTGCAATCCCTTGTCCAAGTGGACCAGTTGTTGCATCTACTCCAGCAGTGTGTTTATATTCAGGATGTCCAGGAGTTCTACTTCCCCATTGACGGAATTGCTTTAAATCATCAAGGGTTAAGTCATAGCCAGATAAATGAAGCAGACTATATAATAATGCTGAACCATGTCCAGCAGATAAAACAAAACGATCTCTGTTGAACCAGTTTGGATTTTCTGGATTATGGTTCATGAACTCTGTCCATAATGTATACGCCATTGGAGCAGCTCCCATTGGCATACCAGGATGTCCTGATTTTGCTTTTTCAATAGTATCAATTGCTAGTGTACGAATAGAAGCAATTGATAAATGATCTAACTTTGTATTCAATGTTCAACATCCTCTCTTGTGTTCCAAATATTTTTCATGTGTATCTTTAAACTACTTGTTACTTATACTGTAAGTACACATCTCTTACTTTAGGCATTTACTACATATTTTACCCATAATTTTTTCTAGAAAACATAAAAAATCCTTAACACAAGTGTTAAGGATAGGAAGGATACATTTCACTTTTTCATTTAATGTAGTTTTTTTCTATTTTTAATGTCTTTTACTTTTTGTGGAGTTACATCAGTACCATTCGGATCAATTACTTTTAAATTTTCAATTGTATTCACCATAGAAGAACGAAAGAACTTTAAATATTCTGCTCTTAACATAGATTGCTCTTTTGCTTCATCTTGACTTAAGCCTACTTCTCTTTTCTTTTTAGCAAGTTCATTAATTCTATTTAATTTATTTTGAGGAAACATAGAAAACTCCTTTATTATTTATTATCATTCATTTCATTATAAAGATAAAAAAGCACAGTTTGTTTATTAAACAACTGGCTCTTACAAAAATTTATTATAACATAAACTATCATTACTTCCTATTAAAAGACTTTCATTCTAAGCTTCATGATTTCCATCATAATCGTCCATATATTCTTGATAACGACGATGAATCGTTGCCTTAGAAAAATGATAGCCTAATCCATTTAATGAGGAGGTAATCTCTGAAAAAGTTAATCCACTCTGTTTTAATTTAACTATTTCTTCTATTGGAACTTCTACTCTTTTTCTACCTGAATGAGCACCCAAATTCCTTAAATTCTCACTAGGTCGATACCCATTTTCAACAGCCCTCTTCATTCCTCGTTTAATTTTAATATTATGTATTTTCCGCTGATATTCTTCAACAATGCTGACAATTTGGAGTACCATGGAATCTGCGTCAGATAAAACCAATTCTCCAGAAGATGAAATACTATATAGCTTAATATTTTCCTTTAGAATACAATGTAAGATTGCCATCTTAGCATTTCCACGGCCTAGTCTTGTTTCATCTTGTATTAATACCGCCGTAATATCTTCTTCTTTTATACGAACGAGTAATTCAAGAATTCCATCCCGTTCTAGTTCATAACCACTTGCTCGTTCAGAAATAATATGTGCCACTTGAAAGTTCATTTTATTAGCTAACTGAACTAGCTCTTCCTCTTGTCTTTCTAGTGATGTGGTTTGCTCTTCTTTATCCGTACTAACTCTACAATAAATGATTGCCTTCATTTTAAATCTCCATCTTTTAGTAGATTAATAGATCACTTTTTATTCAGATGCTAAAAGCATTTGATGATCTTCTATTTTTACAGGAATAATTAACTCTTCTCCTGCTTTCACTTGGTTAGCAGTGATATTATTATGTTTTTCCACCCAGTTTATAAATCTTTCTTTAGACATATGGTAAGATCCAGCAAATTCATCTGAAATACCCCATAAAGTCTCCCCTTGTTTTACTGTGACAGAAACATATTCTGTTTTATTTGGTTCACCCATATTAATTACTATAATAAAGCAAGCTACTAAACTGCAAATTAAAAGAATAATAGTATAAGAATATTTTTTCCATAGATTTGTCATCATAAAATATCACCCTCGAATTAGAATGTATGTTCGTTTGTAATATAAGAATAATACGAACAGATGTTTGCTGTCAAGAAAAATATAGAACTTATGTTTGTATCATAAGTATGTACATGATATAATTAGTACAAGAAAAAGATGACGAGGTGCATAACATGCAAAAACTATCTAAGAGACAACTAGATATATTAGAATACATAAAAGAAGAAGTACGATTAAAAGGGTATCCGCCTTCTGTAAGAGAAATAGCAGAAGCAGTAGGACTTGCATCAAGCTCCACTGTACATGGTCATTTAGCGAGACTTGAAAGCAAAGGACTTATTCGAAGAGATCCTACTAAACCTAGAGCAATTGAAATACTAGATTTAGAAGAAAGTAATATCCCAAAATATAACGTTATTAATGTACCTGTTGTTGGTAAGGTAACTGCTGGTATGCCTATTACAGCGATAGAAAACGTGGAAGAATACTTTCCATTACCTGAAAGACTTGCACCAAGTGATGAGCAAGTATTCATGCTAGAAATTATGGGAGAAAGTATGATTGAAGCGGGAATTCTTGATGGAGACTATGTAATTGTTCGTCAACAACATACGGCTAATAACGGAGATATCGTAGTAGCAATGACAGAAGAAGATGAAGCAACTGTAAAACGCTTCTTCAAAGAGAAAGATTATATCCGTTTACAACCTGAAAATAGCACCATGGATCCTATTATTCTTCACAATGTTAGTATTCTTGGTAAAGTAATAGGTGTCTATCGTCATATACAATAATCAAACCATCTATCTTGATGGTTTTTTTCTTTGTAAAATTAAATCTAATCGCTTTCTTTTGAAAAATAAAAAAAGCATAAAAACAAAAACATATATCTCGTTTTGTTTTACGCTTCTCCTATCCTATAGACTAAAATGATTCTATTCATTAATTGCCAGTTGAAAAATCTCATCAATTCTCATTACTAGCTCCATTTCTTTTATTTTTCTAAAAGGAACTTTATCTTGCTTATTATTAAGTTGTTCTCTTTCCATCTCCACATATTCTTTTAATACTGTTTGCTCACTCTCATCAAGCTTTTCTTGTTTTTTTAACTTTTTATAAATAGTGGCTAGTTTAGGAGTAAGTATGTCACCCTCTGTTCCCTTTTCTAGAAGATAGGGCGTTTTATTCTGTAACACAAGTTTTGCTTTCATCAATGTTTCCACTATTAATATACTATTCTGTTCATCTTGAGCCTTCCTCAATAAATGATCTATTTCTTTTAAAAAGTATGAAAACATTTTTCTTGGATTATATGCATCTTGTTTTAATTGGTAAAATCTTTTTCTAAATGTTTCGTTCCTAACATATACAAGTTCTCTCTCCCACTCTTCCATAAAATGTGGATCAGAGTTTCTTAACAAATGTAATGCTTTTGTTAATTCTATTCCTTCTTGATTTTGATTCTCTTGTTCATCATAGGGAAACGGCTTATTACTTCTATAACATTCCTCGTAACGTTCTTTATTCCATGTATAAATATAAAGATGCTTTTCTTCATTCTTCTTTACCTTCAGCATAATCTTCATAATATACTTCCTTTCTAGTACTTCCCTCCAAAAAAATTTTAATGGGAGAACTAATCTTTATCATTATAATAATAATTCACTTTCAAAATGACAATCAATTTTCCAGTAGGTAAACGAATCTTTATTCATTCCTTTTTGCCGAGCTTGTCTTCTTCAAATTTTACCTATAAACATAAAAAAATTTGCTTACTCTAAAAAATAGAATAAGCAAATTTTTTTCTTACTAACACTATCCTATCCTCTTTTTGTAATACATTTTTTCCATTTTTACACGTTAAAGTACCTTGCATCAGGATGAGCAAATACAATTGCAGAAACACTAGCTTCTGGTTCCATCATATATCCTTCTGTCAGTTCTACACCAATTTGTTCTGGTTTGAGTAATTTGAATAATTTTTCTTGATCCTCTAAGTTAGGACAAGCAGGATAACCGAAGGAGAATCGTTGACCTTGGTATTTCGCTGCAAAACGGTCACGCATGGTAAAATCGGTAGCATCTGGGAATCCCCATACATCACGAATTTCTTGGTGAAGTCTTTCAGCAAAGCCTTCTGCTAATTCTAAAGCGGTAGATTGAAGCGCATGACTTTCTAAGAATTTACCCTCTTCCTTAAATTGTTCTGCTACTTTTCTTACCCCATGGCCAGCTGTTACAACCATTAATGCCACATAATCCATTTCTCCACTATCTTTGGATTTAAGGAAGTCGGCTAAACATAAAAATGGTGCAACTTTTTGACGTGGGAAGTGGAATCTTTCAATCTCCGTTTTACTATCCTCTGGGTTATAAATAACTACATCATCTCCATCTGCTTGAGCAGGGAAGAATTGATACATACCAGAAGGAGTTAATAAATCTGTTGTTAGAAAACCATCGACTAACTCACGTAAATGTAGTGCTCTTTCATCTTTTTCAAGCAATAATTTCTCCACATTTCCTTTTAAGCCTAAATGATGCCCAATTAATGTTCGCATATTTACATATGGATATAAATGAGAAACAGAATAATTCCGTTTAATATGTTGTATTAAATCTTTCGGAACATAAACTCTTGACTCTTTTACAGTTCGAACTGGCTTCTCTACAATTGGCTTTTCAGGACGTGCAGCTCGATTGGCATCTGCAAGTAAACGTTTCTCACGAGACTCTCGAAGTTCTTCAAGGAAAGCTTCTCTTTCGTTTTCATCCATCAAGCGATTTGCTTGTTCAAGCCCTTGCATTGCATCTTTAGAATAAATAACCGGACCATCATAATTACCTGCAATTTTTGTTTCTGTAAATCTTTTTGATAAAGCAGCACCACCAACAAAAATTGGCACATTGATTCCTGCTTCCTTAAAGTCTTGCGCTGTAATAACCATCTGTTGAGCTGATTTAACCAATAGACCAGAAAGTCCAACAAAATCAGGCTTTTCCCTGCGAATTGCTTCAATAAGTTCAGCAGGAGTTACTTTAATTCCTAAATCTACTACTTTAAAACCGTTATTACTTAAAATGATATTGACTAGGTTTTTCCCAATATCATGTACATCCCCTTTTACCGTTGCAAGTACCATTTTCCCTTTACTAGAGCTATCGGCATTTTTCTCCAAATATTGTTCAAGATAAGCTACAGCTGCCTTCATTACACCAGCACTTTGTAATACCTCTGCTACAATTAGTTGATTATCGTTAAATAGACGACCTACTTCTGCCATTCCCGCCATTAAAGGACCATTGATAATTTCTAATGGTGTTTCAAAAATGTCTCTTGCTGCCTCCAAATCTGGTATTAAGCCTTCTTTTGTACCTTCTATTATGTAATAAGCTAGGCGTTCTTCTACTGTATCTGGAATATTAGCAACAGATTTCTCCTTTTTCTTATCACGGTAAAAATCAGTAAAAATAGCAAGCGTTTCATCATTCGTATTAAAAATTAAATCATTCGCTAATTTTATTTCTTCCTCAGGAATCGATGCATAGCGTTCCAGCTTTTCTGTATTAACAATCGCATAATCTAAACCTGCTTGCGTACAGTGATAAAGGTAAACAGCATTTAATACTTCTCGACCTACTGGTGGTAAGCCAAAGGATACGTTACTTACCCCTAGAACCGTTAATGTATTAGGATATTTTTCTTTAATTATTCGAATCCCTTCAATTGTTTCTTCTGCTGCCCCAATATATTGCTCATCACCTGTTCCAACAGGGAATACTAATGGATCAAAAATGATATCTTCAGGAGCAAGTCCCCATTTTTCCGTTAGCAACTGGTAGGAACGTTCTGCGACCTCTAACTTTCTTTTTCGGTCTACTGCCATTCCTTCTTCATCAATCGTACCTACTACAACAGAGGCACCATATTTTTTTACTATAGGCATTACTGCATCGAAACGCTCTTCTCCATCTTCTAAGTTAATCGAATTTATAATAGCTTTCCCTTGAGAATACTTTAATGCTTCTTCGATCACACGCTCATCTGTAGAATCAATTACTAAAGGTACCTTGACCTTTTTTACTACCTCATCCATGAAATGGCGCATATCTTCTAATTCATCTCTATCTGGATTGGCTAAACAAATATCAATGACATGGGCTCCATTTTTCACTTGAGCACGAGCAATTTCTGCTGCCTCTTCAAATTTCCCATCAATGATTAACTGCTTAAATTTGCGAGAACCAATTACATTTGTACGTTCTCCAATAAACAATGGACGCATGGAGTCATCATACTGAAGAGGCTCAATTCCTGACACTACATGTCCATGGGTTTTATCTGGTAATGGTCTAGGCTCATGGTTTTCTACAGCTTCCCGAATAGCTTGAATATGAGCAGGAGTTGTTCCACAACAACCACCAACAATATTAAGCCATCCTTTTTCAGCAAATCCTCTTAGCTTAATTGAAAGTGACTCGGGCGTTTCATGGTAATGACCTTCTTCGTCAGGTAAACCTGCATTTGGATAACAACTAATAAAACTTGTTGATAGCTCTGATAAGGAACGTATATGATCTGTCATAAACTCTGGGCCAGTTGCACAGTTTAAACCTATTGATAACGGCTTTATATGCTCAATGGAAATATAAAATGCTTCAATAGTTTGACCTGCTAACGTTGTTCCCATAGGTTCGATGGTTGCTGAAACCATAACAGGTAGGGTTTTACCTGTTTCTTCAAAAGCACGATTTAATCCTAGAGTAGCCGCCTTAACATTTAGCATATCCTGGCTTGTTTCTAGTAAAATGACATCAGCATCCCCTTCAATCAATGCTTTTGCCTGAACATAGAAGTTTTCCGTTAATTCATCAAAGGATATACCACCTGTAACAGATAGTGTTTTTGTAGTTGGACCAATTGCTCCTGCGACAAAACGAGGCCAGTCTTCTGTTGAATACTCACTTACTGCAATTTTAGCTAACTCAACGGCCTTTTTATTTATTTCTTCTGCCTTATCTCCAAGTTGATACTCATTTAATACTAACGGCGTTCCCCCAAAGGTATTGGTACAAATAATATCTGCTCCAGCTTCTAAATAGGCGCGGTGAATATTTGTGACAACGTCTGGACGAGTTAACACTAGATTTTCATTACAACCTTCTAATTCCTCTCCACCAAAATCTTCAGCGGTTAAATTTTCTTGTTGGAGCATGGTTCCCATTGCACCATCGATAATTAATATTCTCTTTTGTAGTTGTTCTTCTATTCGATAGTTAGCCATTTACTTTTACCCCTTTACTCTGCTCATCTAGTTGATTAATATATTGCATTAATTGTAGTGTCATATCATATCGTAAAAACGGTGTGATTAAATAAATACCATTAAAATACTTAGTTGCTGTTTCAAGTAATTCTTTCGCAATCGCAATGCCTTCTGCAGCTTCTAATGCTTTTTCACCATTACAAGCTTTCATTCTTTCTAATACTTCGTCTGAAAGCTTAATACCAGGTACTTCATGATGTAAAAATTCAGCGCTTCGGAAACTTGTTAAAGGCATGATTCCAATATAAATTGGTGTCTCTAAATGTTTGGTTGCTTCATAAATTTCTACAATTTTTTCTTTCGAATATACTGGCTGAGAGATAAAATAATCTGCACCATGTTCTATCTTCTTTTCCAATCTCGCAACTGCTCGATCAATAACACGCACATTCGGGTTAAAAGCAGCAGCCACAGAAAAGTTTGCTTTTTTACGCAATGATTTACCTGAAAAAGAGATTCCTTCGTTTAATTGCTTAATAAGGGAGATAAGCTCCATGGAAGAAACATCATATACGCTTGTTGCCCCTGGGAAATCCCCTACTTTGGTTGGGTCACCTGTTACGGTTAAAATATCATTCATTCCTAAAGCATTTAAACCCATTAAGTGAGACTGTATACCAATTAAGTTTCGATCTCGACAAGTGAGATGTGGCAATACACGAATACCATGCTGCAGTTTAAGAATAGACCCTAAAGCAACATTGCTAATACGGGGAGAAGCTAATGAATTATCTGCCATCATAATAATGTCTGCTCCTGCATGGTGAAGCTTTTTGGCTCCTTCAATAAATCCGTCAATTTCAAGATGTCTCGGCGTATCTAATTCCACAATGATAGAACGTTCACGTTTTGCTTTTTCGTGTAATGGTTCTTCATAATTAGGCTCTGGCTCTTCGGGGAATATTTCTCGCTCTTCTTTTGCAACCTTTATGTCAATTGGTACTAAATGACGTAACTGCTTTTTCACCGCTTCAATATGCTTTGGTGTTGTTCCACAACATCCACCAATCAATCTTACTCCTTGATTTCGCAATTGTACGGCAGCTCTTGCAAAATAATCTACCTCTGATTCATAAATAACACGGCCTTCATCAATATCTAGAAGAGATGCATTCGGTGAAGCAGAAAGAAAAGCATTTTCTAGTAGCTCTACCCCTTCGAAAGCTTGAATGGTGTGATAAGGACCTAATCGACAATTTACCCCTACAATATCGGCACCCAATTGTTCCAATTGTTTTAGTGCTTCATTTAGTTTCAACCCATTTTGTAATACGCCTGGCTCATGCATGGAAACTTGTGCAATAATTGGGATATTTGTTAAACTGCGAAGCATTTTTACCGTTGCAGTTAACTCTTCAAAATCATAATATGTTTCTAGTAAAATACCATCTAAATTCCCATTTATTAATACTTTTGCTTGTTCCTCAATGGAAATTAATATTTCTTCAAGGGATAAATCACTTTTCCGTACACCACGTATTCCCCCAATGGTACCAACTACAAATTGTCCACCTTGTGCTGTAGCTTTCTTTGCTAACGCAATTGCAGCCTCGTTGATTTCCTCAACTTTTGACTCTAACCCATATCGTGCTAGTTTAATAGAATTTGCTCCATATGTATTTGTTTGGATAATATCGGCACCTGCTACAATGTACTCATTATGTATTTTTTCAATTAATTCAGGCTTGATTAAATTCATCTCTTCATGACAATTATCTAGACCATATGAATATAAAAGTGTTCCCATGGCTCCATCTGCTGTTAACACCTTTGTTTTTAGTACATCTAGTAATCCCATCGTTTTCATTCCCCTTACTTATAGTTTCAAAAATTTTCTGTCTATTCACATATAAAATTAAAAGCCTTCTATATATATAGAAGGCTAAAAAATTCAAAATTCCCCTTCTTATCTTCCGGCTTACCGCCTTCTGGATTTAGCACCTTACAATCTGTTGGTTGCTGAAACTTCATCGGGCCAGTCCCTCAGCTTCTCTTGATAAGAGTTATTCAAATATTTCAATAAGTTGAATGATATCGCGAAAATTACATTTAGTCAATAGCAGATTTATCATAAGATAAAATCTATTAAAAAATTTCTGTTAATAGTTAAGAAATCCTTTTATTCCCAGCCTTTACACACGTCGACCCATTCTTTTGCATTTCCATAAATATATAGTTCTTCACATGTTAACTCTACAGCGGAGTTACTGCTACCACAAGCAGGAAATACGGTAGTGAATCTCTTTAAAGATTCATCTAAATATACGGGTAAATCATGTGTTAATCCAAATGGACAAACTCCCCCAACTGCATGACCGGTTTTGTCCAAAACTTCTTCAGGACTTAACATTCTTGGTTTTTCCACAAAAGTTCCTTTAAACTTCTTATTGTCAATCTTAGCATCACCTGCAGCCACAATTAGAATAGCACTATCTCCAAGTCGGAAAGATAATGTTTTCGCAATTCTTTTTGGTTCTACACCTAATGTTTCAGCTGCCTCTACTACCGTAGCACTTGACGAATCGAATACCATAATCTCCTTGTCTATATTTCTTTCTTTAAAATACGTTCTCACATTTTCTAATGACATACTTACACCTCTAACCAATATTCATATAATTCAATCTTTTTTAAATATATCATTAGAAAAAGAATAACTCAAATGTTGCTAGCTAAAATAAAGAAAGGGTCAATGAAACAGAGTTCCAATTTTGACCCTTATCCTATCTATTTCGTTTTTGTAGACAAAATTAGAAAGTATTATAGACATTCTCACACTCATCACCTGTTGGTTCATAAAAACAATGTAATTTATACCTACCTACTAAAGGCTGATTATACCAGTTTGGAGGACAGTCTCCAGTAGGGCGAAAATACCACAAACTAAATTTTGATGGCCAGATTCTTTCGCCATTTATTGCTCTTCTGGCTAACCTTTTCTCACTTTCTCTTGCTCTTTGATAAAAATACCCTTTTTTTGTGGCTTCAAATGCATGTGGCTGGTACACCATCTCAGAAACTGTACGGAGGCCTTTAAAATCCGAGCAATTTGCCCTAATCCTGTTGATTCCTACATTGCCAACCATTAACATCCCTTGGACTCCTTCTCCTTCTGCTTCTGCTCGAAGAAGTCTTGCCAACAAGTCTATATCCGCATCCGTCGCTTTTATTACTGCCATCCATTCACCTCCTTACAGCCATTTTATTTTTCTATAACTTATCCTATTCCGAAAGAAATGGTAAGACCTTATTTTCATTTGGAATTTAATCCAACTCCGTTTACTAAAATCCAAATAATTTTTTAATATCTTTAAAACCAATAATATAACTGGCAACAATAATACTATTAATAAAAATAATGTAGAAAGCACCTGTTATGTATACTTTATTTTTCTTGATGAATTTTTTCATCCTAATCCCACCTTCAGTAATTAGACTTAGTTTGCTTAATACTGGTAAATTTATGTATCATGGATAAAAAATACTAAAAGATTCTTTTTAGAAAATACTATATTTGATAATCGATTAAAAAGTGGTGATCTAGTTTGTTTTTTACCTATTTACTTATGACAAGTTTTATCGAACTAGAGGAAAAGAAATCAGAGCTTAATCCTCTCAGTATGAATCATTGGCTAAAACATGATTTGTTATCTCTTAATTGGTGGATTCTCTTTTTTGCAACTATCCTGCCATATTTTATCTGGTGGAAATTAGTTGATAAAAATCGTTTCTTTGAAATATTTTCTTATGGCCTACTTTGTGCATCATTAAGCATGTTATTAGATGTAATGGGAACAGAAATGATGGCTTGGGCATATCCTGACAAATTACTTCCATTTATTCCTCCTTTAATCCCTGCTGATTTAGTTGTGATTCCGATTACAGCCATGCTAGTTTATCAATACTGTACTCGTTGGAAATCATTTATTATCTGCAACATTGGGTGGGCGGTATTATTTTCCTATATCATTGAACCACTATTTGTTTGGCGGGGCATGTTTCATCTTGGAGAGTATTGGAAACATAGCTATTCATTTATTGGTTTTTTCTTATTAGGTTCACTATTAAAACTAGGATTTGAACGTTTAAAAAAGAAACTACCCATTAAATAAGAAAGGTGTACATAAATAAACATTAACTTCACACAATAAAAATAATGATGAAAATAGGAGTTGATTAGGATGCAACAAGATAATAAGAAAAACCAAGTAGAAAACAAAGCTAAAAATTCATTAGGGGAAGATAAAGAAGAACAAGAAATGAATGGATTATATGGCATGGTAGAAACACCAGAAGAGGATGCCTTGCCAGAGGAGAAATAAAATCTTCAAATAAACTCATCCTGTAGACAAACACCAAATAAATTTGTTTGTCTACAGGATTTTTATTTAGAGAGTATTTTAAAAGTTGATTCAACCAAAAAACCTTACTATGGAGTTGTTAATATTTGGATGGATATTTATCGATCACTTCCTGAACTGCCTGTTCAATTTCTTCATAGCTAGTGCATCGGCATATATTCGACTCTAACCATTCTTTTATTGTGTCTGGACTAGGATTTTTAACACTATTTAACATAGCCTGAATATTCATGATAAATCCTGGTGTGCAATATCCACATTGAAAAGCAAAGTTTTCGATAAATGCCCGTTGAACAGGACTATCACTTAGCCCTTCAATTGTAGTAATTTCTTTCCCCTCTACTTCTGCAGCTAGCATAAGACAGGATTTCATCGGGAGCTCATCTATGATTACTGTACACGCACCGCAATCACCATTAAAACACCCAGGTTTGGAACCTGTTAAAAATAAATCTTCTCTTAAGGAAGCTAGCAATGTTTTACTAGGAGGAACAATAATCTGTTGTATTTCTCCATTAATCTTTACGGTTACTTGAACAAGATTAGGAGTCTCATATATCATCTTAGTTCCCCTCCAATTGAATAAGAATTTTCTCTAATAAATTTGTAAAAATAAATAATCTATATTCACTTGATCCTTCTACATCATTTAATATATCCCCGGGTATATACTTAGTGGCTGCTCTACTTCGTTCAGAAATACTTAAAGAAGTATCATTTAACATATTCTCCATTTGGATCGATCGAAATGGAAAAGAACATAAACCACTGAATGCAACACGTATTTCGTGATTTGTTTTCATCGCAGCAGCGGTGATTAATGGATAACCTGTTTTCCACTGTTGTCTAACTTTTATGGCCACATATGGCTCTGTTAAAAACTTTTTCTCTATAAAGGCTTGCACGAACAATTCCCCTTCTTTCAAGGGCAGTGTTTCTTGAAAAAGATCCATCAAATAATTCGTTCTTATCTCTTCTTTATCAGCCAAAACAAAAATACTGTTGGTTAACAAAAAGGGCAAGACAGCTTCGCGATAAAAAATATTGCCGCAAATGTTTCCTCCTAAAGTGATTTTATTACGAGCTGTTTTATCTGCCACTTCTTTCGAAATATCTGTTAGTAAAGGGAAATAGTTTGCCTCAGCTAAATCGGTTAGTGATAGTGCTGAACCTAGTACGAGATAGTCCTCATCAAGTAAATGAACACGACATGAAGGTAGGCTTTTGATATCTATTGCCACATCCACATTTAATTGATCTAATCTTCCTAAAGTAATAATTTCTGTTCCACCATTATAGTAAGAGGGATGATAGCCTTCTTCCATTTTTTGAGCAAAAAAGGAAGTTGCTTGTTCGATTGTTTGAGGGCGAAAAAATTCATTAATCACGTTAACTCTCCTTCCTTTGCTTCCAAAGGGACTCTGGAGTAAGAGGCAATTTATTAATATCAACCTTCAATGCTGTAGAAAGGGCATTGGCTAAAGCTGCTGGCATGCCAATTAAACCGTGTTCTCCTGCACCTCTTCCTCCATATGGAGCCTCTAAATGGGGAGTTTTAATAAATTCAATCACATATTTTGGATGTTCACCAAACCGAAGAGGTCTATATGTACGAAGTTGAGGATTTAATACTCTACCATTTTCATCAAAATATAAGGCCTCTCTTCCTGCCCAGGCAATTCCCATGCTCATTGCCCCTTTTACTTGGCCTAATGCTCCTTTTTCATTCAACACCTCTCCTATATCGATGACAGATATTGCTTTTGTTATTTGATAAACACATGTAGTCACATCTATTTCCACTTCTACACCTTGACAAGCAACTGCCCATTCTGGTCCTGGATTTCCAGCCCCTGTTTCCCGATCAAGATTGGTTAACCCTGTAATGGTATAACTTCCTGTTGCCAAAAGCTGTCCACCAATCGCATTGCCATTTGGATAGGTGTACCCATAAACAATTTCTGAAAAAGGAACAGATTTACTTGGATTACTTTTAACAAATACTTTTTCATTTGCCACATCTAAGTCATCTTCAGGTACTCTTAAGATAGTGGATGCAAGTGACTTCAGTTTCTGAATGGCTTCCTCTGCTGCATCTAAAACTGCTCTTCCAGCCATTAATGTACCTCTAGAGGCTACCGTTTTCCAATGCTCTGGCACCGTTTGCGTATCTACTGTCATACGTACATGTATTTTTTCTACTTTCATTTTCATTCTTTCTGCTAAAATTTGAGCTAAAACTGTTTTCGTTCCTGTACCAATCTCTACTAATCCTGACATGATATTAATACTGCCATCTGAATTAAACGTTAATACTACTCCTGAACTGACGTTTGGGCCAATGGTCGAGTTTTTCCAGGTACAAGCAACACCTTTTACACGGACTTTATTTGGAGCAATTTCTTCTATTTGTCCTTTATCCCATTCCATTATTTCACGAAATTTCTGGATACATTTTTCAACATCACCGATTTTGCTTCGTGTTAATACAACTTGGGTAGGTGTGGTATCACCAGGTTTTATGGCATTTATCTCTCTAAAGGTTA
>DATMFU010000016.1:0-2775 GCA_035556015.1 Niallia sp.
CTATTTAGTCTATTTATTCATCCTATCCTACTTTCTATTTTTAATACTTTTAAGGGTTGAGAAGTGCATACTATATACAACGTTAGTTAACATAAACACTCTTAAAGGAGCCAACCAGAAAAACCCCCTTGTTCAGCAACAGGGGATTTCATAAGAGTCTCTATTATGGATTGTGCAGCTTTTCATTAGATTTTTATGTCTATCTATGGGGGAGATTTAATAGTGTGAGGTCTTTACTATGAATACGATTTGTTACCATAATGCATAAATGTAAAGTATCAGGATAATATATTTTTAGCATTTATATCCTATTGGAGGTAACAAATTTAAGCAGAAACGACAGTAGATTAACTTCCTCAGAAATTACAAGCCTGTGGGTACAATATATTCGGGAAACAATGGCGATTTGCATTAGCAAATACGTATTAGCAACCGTTAAAGACTCCGAAATTCGTTCCCTTTTTGAATTTTGTTTAGGATTATCTGAAAAGCATCTTAAAGTGTTAACGAAGATTTTAAACAACGAGGATTTTCCTCTACCAAATGGCTTCACAGATAAAGATGTAAACCTGCAAGCTCCTTCTTTATTTACGGATTCCTTTTGGCTGCAGTACATACATGATATGACAATTCATGGATTATCAGGACATGGTATGTCGTTTAGTGGTTCAGTTCGAAAAGATATACGGAACCATTACTATCAATGTAATATTGATGCGATGGACGTTTATAACAAATCAATTGATATTCTCTTATCTAAAGGAATTTATGAAAGAGACCCTCATTATTCTACGCCACAAAATAGTGAAATCATTACGGACTTAGGATATGCAATGGACATATTAGGAAAGAAGAGGCCTTTAAATACTATGGAGGCTTCAAATATATATTTTAATTTGAGAAAGAGTATTGCAGCAAAGGGGATTATTCTTGGTTTTCAGCAAGTAACTAAGGATAAAAAAGCATATAAATTTATGGGTGATGCTTTAAATTTATGCAACAAACATATTGATATCTTTTCTTCGATATTACATGAAGACAACCTTCATTCTCCAGGGTTATTAGACACCCAAGTTACAAATTCGAAGATAGCTCCTTTCTCAGATAAATTAATGTTATTTCATGCTGGTTTTATGTTTAATTTAGCAATGGTATATTACTCCAATGCTATGGCTGCAAGTATGAGGGTAGATATAATAACACATTATGAAGCATCTATTCTAAGGGATTTAAAACTTACTACAAGTTGGGGAAACATTATGATTGAAAGAGGATGGATAGAGAAACCCCCTCAAGCAAATGATCGAAAGGAATTACCTCATAATTAAAGTTTAGAAAAAGACACCAGGACGTTAATCGAGCATCTTACTTTACCAATGCACAGGTTGAGATTTATTTAAATGATTTTTTCTGGAAAAACTATAGTTTAGGGAATAGAAGAATAGATATTCTTTTAATGGTAAATCTAAGAAAAAAATCGGCTTAGGAGATTTTATATGGAAAAATTAAATTCTGCGGAAATGGGTAAACTTTGGGCTACATATATGGGTAATAGCATGGCTACATGTATTCTAAGTTATTTTCTCCGACATGTTGAAGACCAAGATATAAAGAAGTTATTGGAAAATGCATTAAACTTGAGCAAAGAATTTCAGAGTACTATAAAAGATACTTTCATAAAAGAGAACATTTCTATTCCACATGGCTTTACAAAAGAAGATGTTAATCTTGATGCTCCAAAATTATTTGAAGATGAGTTTTATGTACATTATTTAAGATATGTAACTAAAGTGGGACTTAGCCTTTATAGTGTAGGAATACCGTTAATGTATAGAGAAGATATAAGGGAATTTTCTCTTCATTGTATGGAATCAACTATAAAATTGGTGGAACATATCAAAGATATTTCTATAAATAAAGGATTTATTGTTAAATCACCTATTATTCCGACACCAAAAAAGTAAAGATAGCACACAAAAATTATTTAAAAGGTTTTATTGGAGATGTGCGACCTTTACATGCATTAGAAATTGCCCATTTATACGATAATTTAGAGACGAACGTGGCAAGTAAAGCCTTAGTAATGGCATTTAGTCAAGTTACAAAAACGAAAAAGATTCGAAATTTATTTATAAAAGGAGAAAAACTTACTTATAAAGCGATTGAAGGTTATATAAAAAAACTTCACGATGATAACTTGCCTTCCCCAGGACTAATTGATCATTTAGTAACAACTTCAACATCTTCTCCTTTTTCCGATAAATTAATGGTATTTCATAAAATGGATATGTTTTCAATGAGAATAAGAAATTTTGGAAATTCAGTAGCTGTAAACGGAAGACGCGATCTAGCGCTAATGTATGCAGATTTTTTAAAGGATATATTAGGATTTGTTAATGATGCAGCCGATATCATGATAGAAAATGAATGGATGGAAACACCACCTGAAGCTGCGGATAGAGAAGATTTATCTTCAAAGTAGGAAGTACACAAATAATTAGAGCAAACTGCACAAGATGTATAAAATCATCACGACTAACTTCTAATTACGTCACGAAAAAACCCATCTCTTTTAACTGGAAAAATAGGTTTTTTTTTTTTTGTTTGAAGCGTATATAAGTCTGTTAAAGAAACCTTAAAAAAAGAAAAAGTGTATATAGAAACTACCGGAAATTCTGAAGTAGTAGATAAGAATACAGAAAAGTAATCAGCACACACTTAAAGGTAATATTCAAAATTGCTAATAAGATGATACTCAAAGGCAGAAAAAACTCC
>DATMFU010000017.1:0-6583 GCA_035556015.1 Niallia sp.
TCATCTTTAAAGATGTTTGCATTTCTTACTGCTTGTAATCGGCATGCACGATCTAACGAAAATAATCGATTTCGTTTTCTTGCCGCATTAAATAAAGTATTGGGTGGAATTATTTCTCCCTGAGTAGTAATTCCCCTAGAAAGCAATTCATGACCAACTATAATAGGTTGGTTATTTTTTATTTGAATGATAGGTTGATAATAAGAAGTAATTTGGTTATTTAAGATGATCTCATCAATCCAACTAGCATCTCTTTCTTCCGTAAATTCTAAAAGTCTTTTACGTGGAAATTTATCTATTAAGGGTTTATTCAGTTCTGATTCTGCCGCAACAATATTGTCTTCTTGTAAATGAGCTTGAGCATAATCGAGAAAAGAGAAGAAAGCTGGTTCTATTAACCATATAGTGTCTTCATTAATCAATTGATAGTAATCTTTTGGAATATTATTAATAAAACTATCTATCCTTTGCCTTTCTTCTAAAAAATAGATCGTATATCCCTTTTGTTGCGGATGACAAGCATCACAAAGCATCGAACAACCTCCCATTTTATCCTCTTTGATGTATTTATTTATATGTTATGTAACCATTCGTTCGAAAGGGAATTAAATCCATTTGACTAGTACATTATTACTATACGCTATATTATACATTCATTTCCATCATTTTGTTTAATTTATACATATAATAGACTTCTACTTTTATTATTTTATAAAAAAAAGGTCGTACATGCCCTCTCTTCTGAATAGGTTTTATATAGAAGATTAATAGGGGGACTAGTTGAATGAATAGTATCTTATATTATATAGCATTAGGATTATCCCTTGCGGCTCCTATTGGACCCGTTAATGCTGCAGTTATTAATCGTGGACTACGCTATGGTTTTTTCCAAGCATGGGTGCTTGCTCTTGGTTCTATACTAGCTGATGTGATTTATATGCTCCTTGTATATGGTGGAGTGGCTCAATTTGTTAATACGCCAATTATTCAAACTTTCCTTTGGCTTTTTGGTGGGTTTGTTCTTATTTATACAGGCATGGAGGGTATTTTAACAAAAACGGCGAGTTTCCATAGAAATAGTAAAGACAATCCTTCCCTTCAGAAATCCTTTGTCACTGGTTTTCTAATGAGCTTTATGAATCCATTATCTATCGTATTTTGGCTAGGAATTTATGGATCTGTCCTTGCTTCTTCCATTCATAAATTTAGTACAAGCACTTTAATGCTATATACTGGGTGTATCTTACTCGGGGTTGCTTTATGGGATATTACAGTATCCGTTATTGCTTCTTTCTTTCGAAATATGGTCTCTGAGCAGTTTATTATGATAATAAGTAGAATTTCTGGTTTCCTTCTATTACTATTTGGTCTCTATTTTGGTTATCAAGGTGTGATGTTCTTTTTTAGATAATTTGTCAAATAAAGGTTGTTTCTTCGTTTTTTGGGGAACATTAAGAAAAAACGAAGGGAGACCATTTTATGAGTACAGAAAAACATATTTCCTATTGGAGAGATTCAGTAGAATTGCCCTCTTTCCCTAGCTTAACCGAAGATTTAGATACAGAGGTTTGTATAATTGGTGGAGGGATAACAGGTATAGTTACAGCTTATTTACTGAGTAAAGAAGGTAAAAAAGTAACCTTACTTGAAGCAGATACCTTACTAAATGGAACCACTGGTTATACAACCGCCAAAGTAACAGCTCAGCATGGTTTAATCTATGATGAAATTATTCAGCATATGGGATTAGAAAAGGCAAAATTGTATTATCAAGCTAATACCGAGGCAATCCAATTTGTGGAGGGGACAGTAAAAGAATTACAAATAGATTGTGATTTAGAAAATGAAGATGCCTATCTTTATGCTACGAGTGAGGAATATGCGAGAAAAATACATAAAGAATATGAAGCGTATCAAAGTATAGGTATACCAAGTAACCTAGATACTACTATCCCATTTCCAATTGAAACAACAACAGTATTAAAAATGAAAGAACAAAAACAATTTCATCCTTTGCGCTTCTTGCACAAACTCATTAATGAAATGGTTCAAAATGGAGTAGCTATTTATGAACATACTCCTGCAAAGGACATTATAGAGGAAACTAGACCAGTCGTTGTTACAAAATCGGATAAACATATTCGATGCAATCATGTTGTTATTGCTTCTCATTTTCCGTTTTATGATCTAAAAGGTTTTTATTTCACAAGGATGTATGCAGAAAGATCTTATGTTCTTGCAGTCAAACCAAATGAGCCATTTCCTGGAGGAATGTATTATAGTGTAGATTCTCCGACAAGATCGATGCGTTCTGTTCAAATTAAAGGAGAAACTTATGTCCTTGTTGGTGGTGAAAGTCATAAAACTGGACAAGAAGAGGAAACGGATATCTACTATAATGCTCTTATAGATTTTAGTGAGAAAGTTCTCTCTAGTAATAAATATGATTATCAATGGTCTGCTCAAGACCTCACTACTTTAGACAAACTACCATACGTTGGTGAAATCACGAAAGAGAATGAAACTATTTTAATTGCTACAGGTTACCGAAAATGGGGAATGTCAAATGGTATAGCAGCATCTTTATTATTATGTGATATTATTACTGGTAAAGATAATCCTTATAAAGAATTGTATAGTCCTTCAAGGGTTTATTTAGACCCATCTATTAAAACATTCATACAAACCAATGCAGATGTTGCTAAGCATTTAATAAAAGGAAAACTAAAAACTACGGATGAAAATAGAGAATTACTTGTTGATGAAGCAGCTGTATTCCATTTGAACGGACAGAAAGTTGGTTGTTATAAAGATCTCACTGGTAAAGTGCATATGGTAGACACCACCTGTACACATCTAGGTTGTGAAGTAGCATGGAATAAAGCAGAAAAAACATGGGACTGTCCTTGTCATGGCTCTAGGTTTAGCTACGAAGGAGAAGTTATAGAAGGTCCCGCACTAGAACCGTTAACCAAAATAAGCGAAGAATGAGCAATTACAAAGAAAGAGGAGATTCCTAATAATTAGGAATCTCCTCTTTCTTAAACTTACTTCATAACTTTACACATATTGTTTGTGAATTCAACCGGATCTTCAATTGGTAATCCTTCAATTAATAATGCTTGATTATATAAAAGATTTGTATATAAAGCAACTTTATCTTTATTGGATGCAAATGCATCTTTTAATGTTTGGAAAATGTTATGATTCTTATTTAATTCCAGTACTTTTTTTGCTTTTACATGTTGATTATCTGGCATCATGCTTAGCACTTTTTCCATTTCTATACTTACTTCTCCTTCTGAAGTTAAGCAAACTGGATGAGATTTTAAGCGATTAGATATTTTAACATTTTTGACTTTGCCAGTAAGGACTTCTGTCATATAAGCAAAAAGTTCTTTATTTTCTTCTATTACTTCTTTGTCTTGTTTTTCCTCTTCTTGATCTAAACCAAGATCACTGCTTGAAACAGATTTAAATTCTTTCTCTTTATAGTTCATGATAACTTTAATAGCAAATTCATCAATATCCTCAGTTAGATATAAGATTTCGTACCCTTTATCTGCTACTAATTCCGTTTGCGGCAGCTTATCAATTCGATCGATAGAATCCCCTGTTGCATAGTAAATATATTTTTGATCTTCAGGCATTCTTTCCACATATTCATCTAAGGAAACTAATTTTTTCTCTTTAGAAGAATAGAATAATAGTAAATCTTGAAGCATATCCTTATTCATTCCGAAATCATTATATACACCAAATTTTATTTGTCTTCCAAAGGATTGATAGAAAGTCTCGTATTTGTCTCTTTCATCTTTTAAGAGACTCACAAGTTGACTCTTAATTTTCTTTGTTAAGTTCTTTTCAATACGTTTTAATTGGCGATCTTGTTGTAGCATTTCACGTGAAATATTAAGGGATAAATCTTCTGAATCTACCATCCCTTTTACAAAACTAAAGTAATCTGGTAATAAATCACCGCATTTTTCCATGATTAATACGCCATTTGCGTACAATTCAAGTCCCTTTTCATATTCTTTCGAGTAATAGTCAAATGGAGTTTTTTCAGGAATATAAAGGATAGCGTTATAACGAATAGCTCCATCTACACTTACATGGATATGTTTTAAAGGCTTATCAAATCCATAGCGTTTTTCCTCATAGAAGTTTTGATAATCTTCCTCTGTTAATTCGTTTTTATTTTTTCTCCAAATTGGCACCATACTATTGATTGTTTGTTCTTCTACTACTTGTTCGTATTCATTCTCCGTACCCTCTTTTAACTTGCTTGTAGTAATGTCCATTTTAATAGGATATCGAATAAAGTCTGAATATTTTTTAATAATTGCTTTTAAACGGTATTCTTCTAAAAACTCATCATACTGATCTTCTTCTGTATTTTCTTTGATTGTTAAAATAATGTCCGTTCCAATCTCTGTTTTCTCTGTTTCTTCAATGGTGTAACCTTCTGCCCCTTTAGAAGTCCATTTATACCCTTTATCACTATGGATAGATTTCGTAAATACAGTTACCTCATCTGCTACCATGAATGCTGCATAGAAACCAACACCAAATTGTCCAATTATATCGTGTCCGTCTTTTGCTTCATTCTCCATTTTAAATGCAAGAGAACCACTTTTCGCGATGGTACCCAAATTGTTTTCTAATTCTTCCTTCGTCATCCCTATTCCTGTATCTGAAATAGTTAAAGTACGGTTATCTTTATCTGCTTTTACTTTTATGTAGTAATGATCTTTTTCGAAATTAATATTATCATCTGATAATGCTTTATAATAAATTTTGTCTATCGCATCACTCGCATTAGAGATTAATTCTCTTAAGAAAACTTCTCTTTGTGAATAGATAGAATTAATCATCATTTCTAATAATCGTTTCGATTCAGCCTTAAATTCTTTCGTTTCAATCATGACTGTTCCCCTTCCTTATTCACTATATTCTCATCTTTAGCACTCAATATTAACGAGTGCTAATCTATTATCTTAAATATCATAAATTAAACTAACTGTCAATTGAAAAGGATAAAAGAAATAGTTGAAGTTTGTTTTTTATGCTTCATCCCACAGTATCAATAGAACCAAAAGAACGTATAGTGGAGGTAGCCTCACTTAACAAAATAGCTACATATTCTTTTAAAGATGGTGATTATGTTTGAAAGTTTATAAATATCATATGGAAAATAGATTCTCACTAGTAGTATAGTTCACATAGTACATTAGTTTTGATTTGGAATAAAAGTAATTTCAATAGACATAATAACCTTAAATTAAGAAATAAATATAAGGAGAAATTTATGAGAAAACTATTACACATTATAACTGTTACTATTTTATTTTTTTGTATTTATATGAATGGTCCAATGACTGCTAATGCAAAGATTGACTATGTTCCCACTGCAGGTGTTTATATCAATGGAAAAATAGTTAATGGAATAAATCCAATTCTCGAAGATACTGTATATTATTTGCCTTTCGTTGATCTAGCTAAAATATAAAAGTACAATAATATAAAATTTGAAAATAATACAAAAACATATGAGATAACAGATGGTTCTACTACTATTCGAGTTACCATTGGAGGAACAAAAGCTAAAAAAGGGAATGAATATATTAACATTAAACCGCTTAGATGGATAAATGAAACAGCCTACGTCTCTTTACATGCGGGAGGTGCTTTATTTAACTCGTATATTACGTATCAAAAAGAAAATGGATCTATCCAAATACAAAACCCTGCTACGAAATATGTCGTTCATAGTGGAGATAGCCTTTCTAATATCGCTCGTATTCATCATACAACTGTTGATGAATTAAAACGGGTAAATAATCTTACATCCGATTTGATTAAAGATGGGCAAATCTTAAAACTTCCGAATTCAGATAAATCAAAAGGTGAAATGGAACCAGTAAAAATACATGAACCTGTCAAAAATAATGGAAAACAGTCTGGAACACAACAAGCACAGCTGTTAATTGAAGATGCAAAAAAATATATTGGAGCTAAATATAAATGGGGTGCAACATTGACTGAAGCACCAAAAGCGTTTGATTGTTCTTCTTACACACAATATGTCTTTGGTAATGTTGGAATTCAGATTCCTAGAGTATCTAGAGATCAAGCAGAAAAAGGTAATTCGATTACAGTGTCTCAACTCAAAGCTGGAGATTTAATGTTTTTTACAATGAATGACACTTATACAGACGGAAGAGTTGCCCATGTAGGTATATATATGGGGGATGGGCAAATGATCCATGCATCTACCTCAAAAGGAGTTATGATTACTACGAATGTATTACAAAATCCGTATTGGTCAAAAAACTATTTATTCTCTAAGCGATTGATTTCCATGTAATTAGTTACTAGGCAAAGTGAATTCAAAATCAATAAACCTTTTATAATACAACCCCTCAAGCTTCTCCTTAAATAGGAGCTTGAGGGGTTGTTAGTTTCTAGTTAGTTATGAGACTTCTTCAATAGAATTTGAATAGAATTAATAAAACTCTACCCTTGATACTTAGTCTATAGCTCAGGCAGTTTTTCTCCCCTTCTCGTTTTATGATTTTGA
>DATMFU010000018.1:0-7295 GCA_035556015.1 Niallia sp.
GGGAACCCAAATGCCATACTACCATATGAAAGAAATTTGGACACCTTTAAAAATGATAGGTATCAAGTTTTTCAAGACAGAGGATGGACATCTCTTCGTGAAGGTTTGGAAGCAGAATCGGAAATTAATTAAATAATAACACCTAATAGCATCGTTCAAAGACCAAAAGAGAGCCAATTATTTCCTTTAAATAACTGGCTCTCTTTCTTTTACCGGATAACATCATTACGCTTTACCTAAAATCACATAAACTACCAATTGAAGCTATAATTTGGCGAAATAAAAAGAATGCCTTCATAGAAAACACTCCCAATCTTATATTCGCTATTCTAATGCTACTTTCTTCTCTTCATAACCCGGCTTACCCAGGAGTGTGAACATATTAGATTTATAGGCTTCAACCCCCGGCTGGTCAAACGGATTCACACCAAGCAAGTAGCCTCCGATTGCACAAGCTTTTTCAAAAAAGTAGACGAGATAACCAAATGTGTAAGCATCAAGTGCTGGTATGGAAATAATTAGATTGGGGACTCCACCTTCTGTATGAGCAAGCATCGCCCCCTCCAATGCTTTATTATTCACGAATTCCATCGACTTACCTGCTAAATAATTTAGATTATCTAAATCATTCTTCATCTCTTCAATGATTAGCTCATGACGTGTTCTTTCGACTTTCAAAACCGTTTCAAACAACAAATCACGGCGACCGTCCTGAATATATTGTCCAAAAGAATGAAGGTCTGTCGAGAAATTAGCTGATGCTGGGAAAATCCCTTTCTGATTCTTCCCCTGACTCTCACCGAATAATTGCTTCCACCATTCAGCAAAATAATGCAAGCTAGGCTCATAGCTCACAAATAGTTCAACAGTTTTCCCTTTATTATAAAGAAGGTTTTGAGCGACTGCATATTGATAAGCTGGATTTTGATCAAGTTTAGGAGATTGAAGTTCTCCCCTTGCCGCTTTAGCTCCTTGCATGATTTGATCAATATCTACTCCACTCACAGCAATTGGCAATAAACCAACAGCCGTCAGCACAGAATAACGTCCTCCAATATTATCAGGAATGACAAAGGTTTCGAATCCTTCTTCTAATGCCATTGTTTTCAAGGCACCTTTTTCCTTGTCTGTCGTTGCATAAATCCGCTTCCTCGCTTCACTTTTTCCATACTTTTGTTCTAATAATCTATGAAAAATTCGAAACGCAAGTGCTGGTTCTGTCGTTGTTCCTGACTTAGAGATGACATTAATCGAGAAATCTTTATCAATTAGTAAATCCATCAAATCCTGCATATATGTAGAGCTCATATTATGACCAACATATAAAATTTGTGGTGTTTTTCTTTTCTGGGAAGATAGTAAATTATAAAAGCTATGCTGTAGCATATTAATAGCCGCACGTGCCCCTAAATAAGAACCACCTATTCCAATTACTAATAAAATATCTGAATCGTTTTGTATTTTCAGCGCTGCTTGTTTAATCCGTGAAAACTCCTCACGGTCATAGTCATCAGGCAAGTCCATCCAGCCAAGAAATTCATTTCCCTCACCTGTCTTTTCATGTAAAGAATAATGAGCAGTCTGAACAGCATCTTGTAGCAAAAACATTTCATGTTTTCCAAAGAACGATAACGCTCTGGAATAATCAAAATGTATATAACTCATGCCATCGCCTCCTCTCTTCTTAATTCTCCTTCATTTAAAACACTTATTCTATAAGAACTATTTACCAACAATTATTGCTTTTCCATCTATATGTTCTTTTAAGAAATTAAAAAATTGGGCTGCCTATTTTAATCAGAATTAGCCAGCCTACTCTATTCCTTCTTTACAATTATTTGGCTTTTATATAAATATGACTAAATTTTGTAATGCTTCTATGAGTCGTTCACGCCAAAGTAAAACTTAATCTTCAGCTCTGTATCTAAAGGACATAAGCAATACCCAAAACCGTTTTCTACATAGAACTTTAACACAGTAGATTTATTTTGGTGGATTATTTCTAAATTAATATCCTTACCTCTGTTTATAATAAATGTTTCCCTATAAGAGAAACAATAAGGTAACTGCCTAGCCTCCATCAGAACGAATTACCCGAGTTACTATAACATATTAATGTATAACGCGCCGAGTCTATCGACTTCGAAGAGGTAGATATTTTCTTACCGTTACGAAAGTATAAGTATCACTTTCTATATTAATCATTACATCAGCCCTTTCAACTAGGTATTTCGGAGCTCAATGTCTTAAACCACTGCTTGGCTTACGGCCCATTACCTCACTGGCTCACTTAAAAGCAAGAGTTTCCCCTTACCCTCCAAGAACTCGCTACGAATGATTGATTAGTTCTTATTCGTTGGGAATTTTACTATATGTTGCAACCTAGACTCAGTCGCCCGGTCAGACACTAGAATTTAATCCTTATAAAATGGTTGTAGCTCTATGTGAAAAACCTCTTATGATAAAGATTTATTACTATAACATAAGAAATACTTAACAAATTATAAGGGTGATTAAAAACGAATTGGTTTTAACATACTTTCAAAACTTATATAAAGGTGACTTCACAGATTCATCCTACTTACGTTTTACTCTTATAATTTTTGATAAATATATAGAGGCAAATGGTATCAAAATAAAAAGTTGTTGCATTCTATGTCTAACGGCTCCACCGTAGTACACTTCCACCAAACTATAGGAAATAACAGAGACTAACACTAGATAAATTATCAACCAACTAAATTGCTTTTCTTTCTTTTTAACTTTCCAGAATCCAAGTAATCCTAAAAATATTAGAAATATGCAAAATAATGAATCTAATGCAAATAGAAAGTTAAAGTAACTTGATGGAACCCATGGAAAAGGTACCAGTAAATAATAAAATGTTAAAGAAGGGACACTAAGAAAAACGTCTATCCAGTTTTGATAATGTATATCTGGTAAATATGCATCTAATTTTATTACTTGACTATACCTATAGGCACTTAAATAATCGGGGTTAATAGAATTCATAAATCTTAAGAATGGCGTCTCCATAAGAACTACTATCAAACCAATAAAGAAAATTATAGTAAGTAATTTTCTTGGTCGAGTTATTTTTTCACTCATGATAAAAAATAGAAATATCACACCGAGAATTATTGGTGCATTCTGTGGTCTTAACCCGATAACTAAAAATAAACACAAAAGAATAATCCAAATATCCTTAAATTCCAAGCCATTTTTACTGGTTTTATACATTATATAGATTAATAAAGAAAGTCCAAATACTACTATAGGTTCTCTAACTAGAATTAAACTAAATAATGAAAAAGATGGATACAGTATCGCTAACATAAACGTGAAAAATAAAGCAATTTTATTATTATTACTTAATTCACTAGTAAGGTAATACAAAATTGCAAATGAAATAGTTGTAAAAAAAATATTTAGAAGTATAACGTTTGGTGCAAAATAACCAAACAGTAAATACATCGGAACTATTATGATTTTTATATAAAGTAAAGCGCCAAAAGAAGTTTCCATACCCAAATTCCCTGAATAAAATTGATTTTCAATTACAGAAATCGCCATTTCATGAAAATGGTTAGCATCTGGAAAATGAGGCAATACATTATATGTATTGCCAATTAAGCAAAGAATAGCATGAAGTGTAAAAAACAAATAAATATAAGATAGCTTTACATTTAATTTTTTTGAGACAAAATATAAAAGTATACAAAAAACAGTATAAAGAACAAGAAAAATAAAAAAACTATAAATCTCCATAAACTAACTCCCTCTATAAATGTTGATCTATCAATGGATTGATCAGTTGTTTGGGCGTTTCTGTTTTTTCCAATGTACACCTCAACCATGTAGTGATACGCTAAGCGGTTATAACTGGGTAACAGTGGTAATTGGTACTAAGAAATTATGCTCAAATACATGGGTCTCTACGTAACTTATGGTGACGTACCCTTCCATATCTCTGAGCATATATTCCTTCGTTCAATCTAATCTATAGGGGCAAACATTTTCTGTGCCTCGAACACTGGGTGCTTGATGCTAATTCCAGGTAATACTTTTAATAACTTTCCGCATAGAATCACAATGGATTACTTTTTATACAAGGGATTGACCGTAGTAAGGTCTGTGTAATATTCATGTAGCTTTCTAAAAATTACATTACGACATAACGAATCATTAGCATCATTAATTTAGAAAGAAGAACACATGGCTTTCCTCTACCCCATTTGGAAATGCATTTTTGACCTTTATGCTTACCGGAGGGATTTTCATGTAACATTAATTTTCCAATTCCAACAAGACGCCTTGCTTTTGTTTTCTGGGAAGGATTCATCCCCTTCACTTGACGATATATTGTAAATATCTGTTCAGGCTGTTTCTGATGAAGATTACTTGGAAATGAGGTACGCTAAAGCCTTTTTTCTTAATGATAGAAATATCTGAATAAACTCTAAGAGATGGCGACTTAACTATAGTATTACCATGTTTTTGATAGCTCCTAGTTCCTCTTTCAATTCACCTCAAAATTAAATCCCGCTGAAAATGCAACTTCCACCTCTTGTAGAATACGTGGGTAACTAAAGCGTCCATCTTTTAAAGGTTGAAGCAATGACCAACGCACCTTTACGGTCATGTTAACTCTCCTAGTAGCCAATATTACTCCTCCTATTTATGCATGTTAATATTGTCTATTATTTACTTTTATTTACCGATACAAACTTGCTGAATAGTTTCATCCAACTCTAAAAAACACTAGATTGTTTTTCATAATGAAACTCCTTCTTTGCCGTTGTCGCAAGCTAAGTTCCTAATTCTTTTCGCGGGTATACCTGCATATAGTCCATTTGGCTGGCAATCTTTTGTTACAATTGAGCCTGCTGCAATGATGCATCCATCTCCGATTGTTACACCTGGAAGAATAGTGCTTTTAGTACCTACCCAACAACCATTACCAATTTTAATAGGCTTGCGAATCGGAATTCCCCCACGCCTTTCCGATGCACCTATTTCATGTGTAAACGTACATAACATCACTTCCGGAGCAATATCACAATTTTCACCTATTTCTATTCCAGCATCATCAGAGTTAGCAAAAAAACATTTATAGTTTATCGTAGTCCCTTTACCTATCTGTATATTAGAGCTCCAGAATTTGCAGTAAGGTCTAATTCCATTAGATTGAACATCCATTCCGTAAATTTTATAACCGAATGTTCTCAATCTGTTAGGTATTGCACCGGAACCTAGTAATTCGTTAATGAACAAATCTCTTGAAATCTCTTTTAATCTATTAGTTACATACACTCTTTTACATCCTCCGCGTCATCTGATTTGGCAATAAATTCATAGAAAAATTATAATATACTTTAACTTTCCAAACAAAATTAGCATTGTTATTTATTGAAGTAATATTTATATTAATCGTAAATTGTGTTGATCTAGGATTATTAACCCAAACTTTAGTCTTAGCAATACATTCAAAGATAATATATACCTCAAGTTAAAATATTGGAGTTAGTATAGTTTCATGGACACCGTTTAGTTAATTCTCTATGATAAAAATAAGAGAGTGTGTGTCCGGCATAGAGTCAAAAAACAAGCGTAAATATAACGAAGTTTCTAAGACAATGGCGTTCAAACTTTATCACACGGGTAGCTCAGTGAGTACGTTAAATAGCGAATATTGAAGGCTGGTACAACCGTCAACGTATTCATAGTCAATTAAATACCTCAAGAAGTGGAAGATCAATATCATTAATCCACATGAAGAGTTAACTTATTTGTGTTAAAGATATTGACTCAAGTCTAGTCTTTATTAGAAGCAATAGCCCCTTCTTTTTACTTACCTCTGTACATTGTTTTTGCATATCCATCTTCTTGGCATGAGCGAATTTCCGCAGGGTATTGAGAAATGGAATAAATGTTTGAATCAATATAATTTGAAGTATTACACACGAATTGGCAACTTTCATATGTTGCCTTTATATCTGCTCCTAGATATATTCCTGCTTTTTGTGTACTTTCTAAAAAGTCATTTTTTCTAGCAAAGTAACAACCGACAAATCGAACAATATTTCTAATAGCTGTTCCTGTGATTTTTACATCTATAGGTGTACCCCACACAAGAGTATCGGTTGTACTACCGTCCATATAGTTTGATTCAAAATAGCAATTATCGAATGTTAGAGGGGAAAAACTATTTGATACAACAGCAGTCTTTCTACTTTGTTCAAATGTACAAGAGTCAAATTTGACAGCCGCTGCAACATTGACACCGTCTAAAAAAACACAATTTTTACAGTCCTGAATATAGATTGACTTAAAAGAAATTGCATTTACTTGTTCTGTAGGAGAAGCGCTTATAACATGTATCCCATAGTTTAAGCAACCCTGAATAAATATTTCGGAAAAAGAACTGTACCAACATTTTTTAATTCGCAATCCTATTTCAACATTGGCAATTCTTACGTCTTTAATTGTACTGCCATTTACAAGATAATTCGCATCTATGCCAATCTGCCCTAATGCTTTATCTCCTACAATATTGATAGACGAAATTTCAACCCCTGTCTTATTTACATCACTACTTAAATCAATTCCTTTGATTGCTCCAACAAGCTTAATTGTTGAGTTATATTTACCGAATCCTACAATTTTTGTTGATTGATTAGGCACGATAGGTCGAGTAATATACATATCTTCATCGGCATGAAGAACAAGTTTTTTCTTCGTTACGGAGGCATCTTTAATAGCTTGTTCAATTGCCGGCGACCAATCATAACCATTTGCAATTAACACTTTTTTATTTGAGTAACTTTTAACGCTAACAAAATTCACTTTTTCCGTCAATTCTTCGCTCAAAATATCACTTTTTATATTGGAATTGCCAACTTTATAGCCAAAAATGAAAGATAATACCCCAATTAAAAAGTTTAATAGGAAGTTTCTTCGATTCACATATTCCCTCCTTATAACCTAGATGAACCCTTTATAACATACTTACTTAATTTAGACTTCGTAAATAATATATAAATAAATGGTTTTAACTGTATTAATCAAATTATATCCTGATTCCTTAGGGTTAGCTATACAACTTGATCCCATAGTGACTTAATAAAATCTTCAATTCTTCTTGCAATAACCTTACGACCTTCGTTGTTTCGATATAGTCTATCTGCATTAGAAAAGAAAATAGTTTTAACCACATCTGAAATAGGATATAAACCATAATGACATAAATCCAAACACCAAATACCAAATTTACCAGGTACTTCTTTTACTACTTT
>DATMFU010000019.1:0-25366 GCA_035556015.1 Niallia sp.
TGTTTTAACAGAACCATATTTAGTTACAACAGTAGAACCCTCTACAATTGGCAAAATATCTCGCTGAACACCTTCTCTTGATACGTCAGCAGAAGAACCGCCATTCGCTTTGCTGGCAATCTTATCAATTTCATCGATAAAGATGATACCCATTTGTTCAGCACGCACAACAGCTTCCTGTGTCACTTCATCCATATCAATTAATTTTTGCGCTTCTTCGTTTATTAGAACCTTTCGCGCTTCTTTAACAGTTAATTTTCTTTTTTTCTTTTTCTTTGGCATGAAACTGCTAAGGGCGTCCTGCATATTCATCCCCATTTGTTCCATTCCCGATCCTTGAAGCATATCAAACATAGATGGTTGTTGTTCTTCTACCTCTATCGAGATAACTTGATCTTCTAATTCTCCTAGAGCAAGTTTTTCTTTCATAATTTTTCGTTTTTCATACTTACTAGGTTCTTCAGTATTTGTTTCTTCTGATTCTGATTCAGTATTGCCTCCTCCAAAAAGCATTTCTAGAGGATTTTTATACCCAGTTTGTTTTTTCGCACTAGAAGGTACTAATAAATCTACAAGTCGATTATTAGCAGCTACTTCCGCTCTTTCTTTCACTTGCAATACTTTTTCTTCTTTTACCAACCGCACGGAGGTTTCTACTAGATCTCGAACCATGGATTCGACATCTCTTCCAACATAACCTACTTCTGTAAATTTTGTTGCTTCTACTTTCACAAAAGGAGCCTGAACAATTTTAGCAATCCTTCTTGCAATTTCCGTTTTACCTACACCTGTTGGTCCCATCATCAGAATATTTTTCGGGCTAATTTCATCTCTTAGCTTTTCATCAAGCTTGCTTCTGCGAAAACGGTTTCTTAACGCAACAGCAACAGCTTTTTTGGCATCCTTTTGCCCAACAATATATTGATCAAGACGTTCTACAATTTGTCGAGGTGTTAAACTTGCACTTTTTTGCATTCCTAAAGACCCCCTTATAGTTCTTCCACAATGATATTATTGTTCGTATACACACAGATATCTCCAGCAATCTCTAATGCCGCTTTAGCAATCTCATATGCTGTTAGGCTATCTCCTGAATACGTTTTTAACGCTCTACCTGCCGCTAAAGCATAATTACCGCCAGAACCAATAGCAAGAATACCATCATCTGGTTCAATTACTTCACCTGTTCCAGATACTAATAATAAATCTGTATCATTCATTACAATTAACATGGCTTCTAGTTTTCTTAGTACTTTATCACTTCTCCATAGCTTTGCTAGCTCTACTGATGCCCTTTGCAAATTTCCATTATATTCTTCCAACTTACCTTCAAATAGTTCAAATAGTGTAAAGGCATCAGCAACTGATCCTGCAAATCCCGCAATTACTTTTCCATTAAATAATTTTCTTACCTTACGTGCAGTATGCTTCATTACAACAGCATTACCAAATGTTACCTGCCCATCACCAGACATAGCAGATTTCCCTTTATGCTTTACGGCAAAAATAGTGGTTGCGTGAAATTGTGGCATTTCAGACATGTTACTTCCTCCTTTTTCTTCTTGACTATGCCCTAGGATGAAAGGACATGTACGTATTTTTCAAATATTCGTTCGTTACATGTGTATAAATTTGCGTAGATGATAAAAAAGCATGACCTAGCAATTCTTGAACAGTTCTCATATCAGCACCATTAGCTAACATATGCGTTGCAAAGGAATGCCGTAATTTATGGGGATGAATTTTCCCTTGTGAGGATGAAGCATCCATCATTTTATTTAAGATATCTCGAACTCCATTATCCGTTAATCTTCCCCCACGATAATTAACAAACAAATAAGAATGTGGCGAATGATCTTTCATTAATTTCTTTCTGCCATCTTTTATGTATGCTTCTAAAGCAGTGTGTGCAAAACTACCAAATGGTACATAGCGTTCCTTTTTGCCTTTTCCCTTAATCAACACAGTAGAAACACTAAAATCAAGGTCAGACAATTGAATGCTTACACATTCTCCTACCCTTATTCCGGTAGCATATAATAGTTCTAGTAAAGCACGATTACGTAAGGAAAGAGGACTACTAGAATCCAATGATGAAAAGAGTTGTTGCAATTCTTCTTCATAGAAAAAATCAGGTAATCTTTTTTCTAATTTAGGGATAGAAATAGCAGAAAACGGATTATTTTCTACTACTTTTTCTCTTACTAAAAATCGATAAAAACTCCTTAAGCTAGATATTCTACGTGCAATAGACTTTCTCGCCAAAGATTCGGAAAACAGATTAGTCAAATATATTCTTACATCAGATGGATTTACATCTTCTAATTTATTTATTACTTGACCTTCCATAAAATGAAAGAATTGTTTAATATCTTGAGAATAAAATTCTATTGTATATGGCGAGTAATTTTTCTCAATTTGTAAATATTCTATAAACATATATAGACGACTATTTAATTGACTATTCATTCCCTCACCTCACAAGCAGCTTTACCATATTATCATATTCCTTTTTGAGAATCAACAAATATACAAATTTTTCATAAAGTTCTGAATTGTTTCTAATATTTGTATATTTAATCATTCAGTCTTTTCTACTTTATTATTAACACTCATGTGAAAAAAAGTCCAAAATAACAGATTTAAGGAAGTTGACATGATATTGACTAACTACTAATACGAATAGAAGGGCATAAAGTTTCCATCCTACAGTATTTAAACATATTTTCACTAATTATACAAAACATTTAGTGTAAATAAAAAAAACTGATAAAAGAGTGAGCAAGATTGCTCACTCTTTCCATTTATGTTAGCTTTGTTGCTCTTCCTTGTAATCACAGCTAACACATTGAACTTGAACACCTTTTTTTAATTTTTTCTCTACTAACACGCCTTCACATTTCGGACAAGGTCTTTGTAGAGGTTTATCCCACGATAAGAAGTCACATTCTGGAAAATGATCACAACCATAAAATATACGGCGCTTCTTACTCTTTCTTTCAATAATATTACCTTCATGGCACTTTGGACATTTTACACCAATCTCTTTTACAATTGGCTTTGTATTTCGACAATCAGGGAAATTACTGCAAGCCATAAACTTTCCATATCGTCCCATTTTAAAGACCATTGGATGACCACATTCTTCACAATCCTCGCCTGCTGGTTCATCTTTAATCTCTACTTTTTCCATTTCTTTTTCTGCTATTTCTAATTTTTTCTCGAAAACTTTATAAAAGTCATCAATGACCTTTTTCCATTCAACTTTTCCAGCTTCAATATAATCTAAATCCTGCTCCATATTAGCTGTAAATTCAACATTAAAAATCTCCGGGAAGAACTCTAATATTTGTTCTAGTACAATTTCTCCTAATTCAGTTGGGATAAATCGCTTATTATCTAGAGCAACATAACCTCTTTTTTGTATTGTATCAAGGGTTGGAGCGAAAGTAGATGGTCTCCCTATACCTAATTCTTCTAGTGTTTTTACCAATCTTGCTTCTGTATATCTTGGTGGTGGCTGAGTGAAATGCTGTTTAGGGTCTATATCTTTATTTAATACTATATCCCCTTCCTTTAAATCAGGCAGTGTTTTATCTGTCTCTTCTACAGCATCATCCGTACCTTCCACATAAACTTTCATAAAACCAGCAAACTTAATTTTAGAACCATTAGCTCGGAAAAGTATATTGCCATTTTTTAAATCAACACTCATTGTATCCATAATGGCAGATGCCATTTGACTAGCAACAAATCTTTCCCAAATTAACTTGTACAATCGAAGTTGATCTCTAGAAAGAAACTCTTTTAAGCTATTAGGTTCTCGTGATACACTTGTTGGTCTAACTGCTTCATGGGCATCTTGCACATTAGCATTTTTCTTCTCTTTTTTCTTCTCTTCTCTTGTATATTCTTTTCCATAATTATTTTGGATATATTCGAATGCTTCTGTTGCTGCAACATCCGATATTCTAGTAGAATCCGTTCTCATATATGTAATTAAACCGACTGTTCCTTCTTTTCCTAAATCGATTCCTTCATATAATTGTTGTGCAAGCATCATTGTTTTCTTTGCTCGGAAGTTAAGTTTTCTTGCAGCTTCCTGTTGTAAAGAGGAAGTAGTAAAAGGAACGGCAGGGTTTCTTTTTCTCTCTTTTTTTGTTACCTTTTCTACCGTAAATTGATTATCCTTAATTTGATTTGTAATATTTTTCATTTCTTCTTCTGAACGTAATTCTACTTTTTTTCCATTTACGCCATAAAAAGAAGCTTCAAACTGATTTTTTCCTTTAATAAAACTACCTTCAATAGACCAGTATTCTTCTGGAACAAACTTCTTTATCTCTTGCTCTCTTTCAATGATTAAACGCACAGCAACTGACTGAACTCTTCCTGCACTTAATCCTTTTTTGATTTTCTTCCATAATAAAGGACTAACGTTATAACCAACAAGACGATCCAAAACTCTTCGCGCTTGCTGGGAATCTACTAAATCCATATTGATTGCTCTTGGATGTTTAAAAGATTCCTTAATAGCATCCTTTGTTATTTCGTTAAATACAACCCGACAGTCAGAATCTATATCAACATTTAAACTATTTGCTAAGTGCCATGCAATTGCTTCCCCTTCTCTATCAGGGTCAGCTGCAAGGTATATTTTTTTTGCCTTTTTGGCAGCTGTTTTAAGTTCTTTTAAAACGGGACCTTTTCCTCGAATTGTTATATACTTCGGTTCAAAGTTATTATCTACATCTATTCCAGTCGTACTTTTTGGCAAATCTCTAATATGCCCCATTGAGGCTTTTACTTTATATTTTTTTCCTAAATATCGTTCTATGGTCTTCGCCTTAGCTGGAGACTCAACGATTACTAAAAATTCCGACATCCAATGTCCTCCTTAGAGGGATTTAAATATTCACTATTATTGTATACTATGATTCCGTTTGTCAAACATTCCGAAAAATAGTAAACGTTTTCACGCCTTTTGTTTTTAAATAATACCAATTCTTTAAAATCCTTTTATGTTGCACAATGTATAACAAAAAGCTAAAAATAGCAATACTTTTTTTATACTTTACTCAAAATTATCAGAATTGATGTTTGCCTGTATTCTAACAGATAGCAACGATAAATAGAATATATAGGAAAGTAACTTCACCATTTATTAATAATTTCTAGGTAATTAAAAGATAAAATGTAATGAAGTTCATTCGTATGCATTATATGAAACTATGTCCCTTACAAAAAAGCGGTAGGTAAGTATATAATTCCCAATTTGTTTTTATAGTACTATCGTAACATTTTCCTTAAAAATTGAAAACACTTTCTACTTGTCCTCCCGAAAAATGTAAATTTAACCCAATAAATAAAAGATAGTACATTTTTTCATATCCTACTATACAAACTAACCTCACATATTCCATTCTTCTAATATATCTTTCGCTTCTAATACTGCCTTTGCACCTTGTTGTATTAATTGATTTGGACCTGTTGAATATGGACTTAGTATATTACCTGGTACTGCAAATACATCTCTTCCTTCATTTACCGCATAATTTGCTGTTATTAACGAACCGCTTTTCTTTTTTGCTTCAACAATTAAAGTTCCATTACACATGCCACTTATTATTCTATTTCTCATCGGAAATTGCCACCTTAAAGGTTTTGTAATTGGCGGGTATTCTGAGAGTACTAGCTGGTCTTTCATCATCACTTGAGCAAGTCCTAGATTTTCCTTTGGATAGATATGATAGAGCCCACCTGCTATTACACCAATCGTTTTACCACCCTTTTCGATTGTCTTCTTATGTGCAATAGAATCTACTCCTGTCGCTAGGCCACTTACAATGGTAATGCCAGCTTCTAGTAACTCCTGAATAATCTCCTCTACCACTTTATTACTATATGCAGTTGCTAGTCGTGATCCAACAATAGCTAGTTTTTTGTTTGACTGGAGTAAACTTATATCCCCTTTTGCATAGAGCACCCATGGAGGTTGATAAATTTCTTTGAGAAGAGGTGGATATAGTGGATCAAAAAAGGTAATGGTTTTAATTTTATTATAGCTATACTGAATCATTTGTTCTTCAACATAATCTGAGTGAAAGACTTTATAAAGTTCTTTTTCGATGTGTGAGGGTAATGAATAATGGGAGGAATTTGATAGTAGATGTTTTAGTGTAGGGTCCTTTTTTAACATTTGATAAATAGTAGTCCAATTAATATCTTTGCAGTGATGGAGTTTTATTAATAGACTAGATAATTCTTTCAATTTTATCCCCCTTTCTTCATTCATAATTCATTTTGAGGAAGTAGAAAAAGGGAATGTTACTTTATTAAACAAATAGGGAATTATATATTTATTATTATAATTTTAAGATAACTATATGACTAGTATAAAGTATATTTCGTTTATTTTTATTATTAAAAAACAAACGAAATATACTATTTTTTTATTTTTCCAAGCATTCATAATAGATTCACTTATTTCATAGCAAAAAAAGGTACCCAAACAAGGAGTTTAGGCCCACCATTCATTATTTCGACTACTGTAATGGTTAAAGTATAAACCACTACTGTATGAGTTGTGAAAGCGTGAGGTCAACCCTTCTTAGGATACCTTTAAAAGTGAGATACTACTTTCTACTATTTAATAAGTAGTCATCCATCTTCACTAGATTAATATCTTTTATTTATTATTTCGTCACTACTTCATGTGTTTTACATTTTTCATATAAAGATTGCTCTTTTAACACTTCAATTAGTGTAGCTCCCATATCAGAAGGAGTAGGTGCAACTTTAATTCCACATTCGTTTAAGACGCTAATTTTTTCATCTGCAGTCCCTTTACCACCAGAAATAATAGCACCAGCATGACCCATTCGCTTACCTGGAGGTGCTGTTCTTCCACCAATGAAACCAACTACAGGTTTCTTCATATTTTCTTTTATCCATCTTGCAGCTTCTTCTTCAGCTGTGCCACCAATCTCACCAATCATAATTACTGCATACGTATCTTCATCTTCATTAAACGCCTTTAATGTATCAATGAAATCCGTACCATTTACTGGGTCACCACCGATTCCAACAGCTGTCGATTGACCAATACCTGCTTGTGATAATTGATGTACTGCTTCATATGTTAACGTTCCTGAACGAGATACAACACCGACATGGCCCTTTGTATGGATATATCCAGGCATGATTCCGATTTTGCATTCATTTGGTGTAATAACACCTGGGCAGTTTGGTCCTATTAATCGAGTCTTTTTCCCTTCCATATATCGTTTTACTTTTACCATATCTAATACAGGAATATGTTCCGTAATACAAATAACTAAATCTAGTTCTGCATCGACAGCTTCTAGAATAGCATCTGCTGCAAACGGAGCTGGTACATAAATAACGGAAGCATTTGCTTCTGTTACCTCTACAGCATCTTTTACCGTATTAAATACTGGTACACCTTCAACAGTAGTTCCACCTTTACCAGGAGTTACTCCACCGACAATTTTTGTACCATATTCAATCATTTGTTTTGTATGGAAAAGTGCAGTAGCACCGGTAATCCCTTGGACAAGAACTTTTGTATCTTTATTAATAAAAACACTCATCTTATCTTCCTCCTTGTTCTACTAGGTTGACAATTTTTTCCGCTCCGTCTGCCATAGACTCTGCAGCTACAATATCCACACCAGACTCACGAAGAATCTTTTTACCAAGTTCAACATTTGTTCCTTCTAATCGAACAACTAATGGAACATGAAGACTTACTTGTTTAGCAGCTTCTACAATTCCAGTTGCAATAACATCACACTTCATTATTCCTCCAAATATATTAACAAAAATACCCTTTACATTCGGATCAGATAGAATAATTTTGAAAGCTTCCGTTACCTTTTCTGCTGTAGCGCCACCACCAACATCTAGGAAGTTAGCCGGATCTCCACCATAATGCTTAACAATATCCATCGTAGCCATAGCAAGTCCTGCACCGTTTACCATACAACCAATATTTCCGTTTAAAGCAATATAACTTAAATCATATTTAGATGCTTCCAATTCTTTTTCATTTTCTTCATCTAAATCGCGATAAGCTACAATATCTTTATGACGATAAAGAGCATTAGAGTCAAAATTTAATTTTGCGTCAAGTGCAATGATATTCCCATCTTCCGTTAAGACAAGAGGGTTAATTTCCGCAATGGAACAATCTTTTTCTACAAAAACTTTATATAATCCTGTCATAAAAGCACAGGCTTTGTTAATTTGTTTTGCTGGAATATTAATAGCGAAAGCGATACGACGTGCTTGGAATGCTGTTAATCCATTTACAGGATCAATCACTTCCTTAAAGATTTTTTCTGGATATTTTTCTGCTATTTCTTCAATTTCCGTACCACCCTCTTCTGAAGCCATTAAGACGATACGAGAAGTAGCACGATCCACAACAAATCCTATGTAATACTCTTTCTTAATTCTACATCCTTCTTCAATTAATAAACGTTTTACTAATTTTCCTTCTGGACCAGTTTGGTGGGTAACTAAAGTACTTCCTAAAATTTCAGATGCATAGGTTTTCACCTCATCGATTGTTTTAGCAACTTTTACCCCACCTGCTTTTCCTCGCCCACCAGCATGTATTTGGGCTTTTACTACATATACATCAGAATTTAATGTCTCCGCAGCTCGCACTGCTTCTTCCACTGAAAAAGCTACTTTTCCTTTTGGTACTGAAACGCCGTTTAATTCTAAAATCTCTTTCCCCTGATACTCATGAATATTCAAGCTTCCACACCCCTCTAAATTTCTTTTTTGTGTAATCTGAGACTCTGAAAATGTACATGTTCTAATAAAATAAAAATTAATCTTTTTTTGTTTTTTCGTACAAAATATAATCGTTAACACTGTATTAATATTCTTTTAATAGGGTAAATACGATTATTTTGTGTATTTCGAAAAGACAAAAACTTGATTACGCTTTCATTTTATAAGAAAAAACCTTTCTTTGTCTATAAAAAAGGCTTTTATCTTTAAATATTTTCTAGTTAAAAATATTTTTTTCATTTTTTGCTGTTTCTTTCTCTATGGAATAAATGAAAGAAAACACTTCTGCAACCGCCGTATATAAGTCTTCTGGTATCTGTTCATTAATGTTTAATGTACTTAATAATTCTACTAATGAGGAATCTTCTTGAATAGGCACTTGATGCTCTTTTGCTTTATCAATAATCTGGTCTGCTATTAATCCCTTTCCTTTTGCAATAACAGTCGGTGCATTATGCTTCCTCTCATCATAACTTAATGCTATAGCTTGTTTTCGTTTCTCCTTATTCATATTTTAATATCTACCCCTTTGTATAGGCCTATATCCATACCCATATTCCGATATTTCCCTTTGGCATTCTCTGTCTTTTTAGTTAAAGGCTTTGTCATGATGGATAATAAAGTATAATTAGCTTCCTGTAAATTTTTCTTTAAACCTTCTAAATAACTATTAATAAGAGGTGCTATTTTCTTTTCTTGATCATTTTGCACCGTTATACTCATCACTCTATTTTGAACATGCATATCAATTATCGTTTCTTTTAAATGTGCTAATTCTAGATAAAATAGGATTCGGCAATAATCACTATCCACCTTACCATCCTCTTTTTTCCTTCCATTATATTGAACAGTTACATCTACCTGTTGATTTAAAAATCGTATCGGAATTTCCGTTATGATTTGCATCATCGGTCCAACTGGCTGAGATAGCAATTGATACCCTGTAATTTTTTCAAATACTTGACTAGCTACTTCTTTAATAGAGGTTGGTACCTCACTATTTACTAATTCCATCAATAAAGGTTTAATCATTTCTTTATTTAAAAGTATCTCTTCCTTTGAAAATAAGTTATTAACTAGTTCTGTTTCATAGGAGTAACCTATTTTTTGAAAGACCTGTTTTAGATTATCTACAGACATTTTTCCGTCTTTAAAATCAGCTGATGCATTCGTTAAATCAGAAAGTACATTAGTTAGTTCCCCCTGTTTTATATTGCTATCACTTAATGCTTTCTGTAACAAGTTCAATAAATCTGTGATTCCGTCTTTAGTTTGAACAGATGACAAGTTTTTAAAAACTTCAAACGTAAATGGTAGGTTACGGTCTATCATAAGTTGAATGGTTCCTAAATCCTTCTTTAACGTTGCATCATTCGTAAGCCATTGGCTAGACATACTAATCATTTCTTTCGTCACAGGGAGCTGATTGGTTATAACACGTTGAATAAGTGCTCTATTCTCTTTTGTCTCTCCTAAAGATAAATGATTTAAAAGGCTCTCGCCATTCATTTTGTTATTTTCTTTAGGCTCTACCAACACTTTTAAAATTGGCTTCTCTTTTGTCATATTAACCTGAAACCAATATTGTTTATCCACAGTTAGAGGAATAGCAAGATTAGCAATCATTTTTTGAGAACCTATTTGCACTTCTGCCATTTGATGTGGAAATAGTTTATTAATCTTACCAAACACTATTTGTCCATCTCGAAGTTCTAACGGCTTTATTCCCTGTTTATTCTCACTAAACAATGCTTGTGTTATGTGGTTAATATTCATTAAAAACCCTCATTCTTATTTTGTTTACATTCCCTCTACCATTTCTTTAACAGGTGAGAATGACTTTCTATGATGCTTGGTTATACCCAATTCTTCTAATGCTTTTATATGGTCTTTTGTTCCATATCCCATATTGCTAGCAAAATGATAGTCTGGATATTCTTGGTCTAATTCTTTCATTAATCGATCTCTCGTTACTTTTGCGATAATACTAGCTGCAGCAATAGAGACACTTTTGCTGTCACCTTTTACGATTGATTGACTCGGATAAGGAGTAGTCAAGTTCATTGCATCTATTAATAAATATTCCGGCGTGATAGATAATTCGTTGATTGCCTCAAGCATCCCCTTCTTTGTTGCTTGATAAATATTTATCGTATCAATTTCTTCCGGTCCTATCATTCCGATTCCAATGGCAAGTGCTTCTTTTTGAATTATTTCATAGAACAATTCTCTTTTTTTCTCAGACAACTTTTTTGAATCATCAATTCCTGGTAAATAAAAATCTTCTGGTAGAATAACTGCAGCTGTAACAACAGGTCCTGCCAATGGACCTCTCCCCACCTCATCTATTCCTGCTATATATGTATATCCTTCTCCTCTAATTTGATTTTCATATTTATTCATCATTAAAAAGTGTTCATGAAGCTTCTGTTTCTTTTCCATTTGTTTTTCCCACGATTGTAAGAGCTTCTGAGCGCCTTTTCTATCGTCGTTTCTCAACTCTTGTATAAATGGGTCGTTTTTATCTTCAATCGTTTCTAAAGCCGTTTTAATGTCTTTCATCGTAATAGTTCCCACTTGTTTGTTACACCTCTATTTTTTTATCGGTTAAAATGATGCTTTTTTTATATACCACTTTGTCAGCAAAAAAGAGAAGTGATGAGTGCCACTTCTCTTTCCATTTATTGATTTATCTCTTCTTCTTTTATCTTATCTTCTGCTTTTTCAAACGTTAAAGGACCGAATTTTTCTCCTCTAATATCACGGATAATGAGCTCTGTCACCTTATCGTAGTCAACCATTCCTCCACTTGAAAGAGCTCCTCTAAATACACCAATTTTATCAAAAAACTCCACTGTATCTTCCGGTATCGTTTCTAATTGATATCGTTCTTTTAATCTTTCAGGATATTCTCTTTCTAAAAATCTTAAACCATAGATAGCAATATCCTGTAGATTTAAAATAGTATCCTTAATCGCACCTGTTAGAGCAAGTTTTAATCCCACTTCTTGGTCCTCAAACTTTGGCCATAGAATACCTGGTGTATCTAATAGCTCTAACTCTTTTCCTACTTTTATCCATTGTTGAGCCTTTGTAACCCCAGGTGTATTACCTGTTTTGGCAATATTTTTTTTCGCTAGTCTATTAATCAAAGTTGATTTCCCGGCATTCGGTATTCCAACAATCATGGCACGAATTGCTCTAGGCCTAATTCCTTTTGCTTTCATACGATCAAATTTCTCAGCTAATACTTCTTTTGCCAAAGAACTAATTTCTTTCATGCCAATTCCTGCATGTGAGTTAATCGCAAGTGCCTTAATTCCTTTACTTTGGAAATAGCGAATCCATTCTTTCGTACGTTCTTTATCAGCCATATCCGCTTTATTAAGCAAAACTATTCTAGGTTTCTGCTGGATAATTTCATCAATCATTGGATTACGAGAAGATTGGGGAATACGTGCATCTACTAATTCAAAAATAATATCTACTAATTTTAACTTTTCTGTTACTTGCCTTCTGGCTTTTGCCATATGGCCAGGAAACCATTGAATGGTCAATTAAAACACCTCTGCTTCTTTTACGTTACTCTACTATTTTCGCCTCTGATACAGGCCAGTAAACGACACTAGTGGTTCCAACTATTTTATCAAAACTAACAGTGCCTACACTTGGATCACGGCTATCTCTACTATTTCTGCGATTATCTCCCATGACAAATACTTCACCTTCTGGAACTGTAGCAGTGAAATCTCCTGTCAATGGTGGTATAACTTCCTCTTTATTTTGTTCTAAGTAAGGCTCTTTGTAGGCCTTTCCGTCAATATATAATACATCATTTTTATATTCAACTGTTTCACCAGGTAGTCCAATTACACGCTTAATATAATCTTTTCCCTCTGGTGCATGAAATACTACTATATCAAATCGTTTAGGTTCGGAGATTTTATAATTAACCTTATTTACAATCATTCGATCTTGATTAAGTAAAGTAGATTCCATAGATTCCCCATCTACTACAATAGGTGCAAATACAAATGTACGAATGATAAAAGCTAATAATACAGCAATGATTATTGCTTTCCCCCACTCCCAAATTTCATTTTTCTTTTTTTTATTCCTTGCCATATCCTTCACCAATCCTTATGTATTTCTAAATACTCTCATTCAAAGCTTGTTTGCTATTATTATTTTATCCAATCTTCTTGATGAAGTAAAATAGAGTGTTGGAAGCCATTTGAAAAATTCCAAAAAGATAGTAATGATAGGTATTATTGAGTTAAAAAGTTGAAATAAAAAAGAGCTTGTTACAAGAACAGGCTCTTTTTTGGTAACAATTATCGAATTTCTTTGATACGAGCTTTTTTACCACGTAGGTTACGTAGGTAGTAAAGTTTCGCACGGCGTACTTTACCGCGACGGATTACTTCAAGCTTCGCAATTTTTGGTGTGTGAACAGGGAAAGTACGTTCAACGCCTACTCCATAAGAAACTTTACGAACTGTGAAAGTTTCACTAATTCCTCCACCACGACGCTTAATTACAACACCTTCATATACCTGAATACGCTCACGAGTACCCTCGACAACTTTCACGTGAACACGTACAGTGTCACCAGGACGGAACGCAGGAAGATCAGAACGAAGTTGTTCTTTTGTAATTTCTTCAATAATATTTTGCATCGTTTTCAACTCCTTCCAACAGACGCTCTTGCACTCGGTTTAATAGAGACTACTTGCAGCGGAACATCGTTATAAGACTTGTAACAGACATAGTCTGTTCAAATCACAAGTGTTATCTTAACATAGAAATATAATAACTTCAATATATTTTATATTAATTCCCAAAAATAATCATATACTAGGACTTAGCTAGGATGATGTTGCTTTTTCAATTCGTTAAGGAGATTCTTTTGTTTATCTGTTAATGGATAGTTTTCAAGTAAGTCTGGCCGTCTTTCTAAAGTTCTTCTGAAAGACTCTCTTTCTCGCCATTTTTCAATATGGGCATGATTTCCAGACAATAAGGTGTCAGGTACTTTCATTCCTCTAAAATCTGCAGGACGAGTATAATGAGGGTGTTCAAGAAGCCCCGTACTAAAAGAGTCATTCACATGCGATGCTTCCTTGCCCAAGACACCTGGTAATAACCTAACAACGCTATCTATTACTACCATTGCTCCTAATTCTCCACCAGTTAACACATAGTCACCGATAGAAATTTCATCTGTTACTAAGTGTTCTCTAATTCTCTCATCGTACCCTTCGTAATGTCCGCAAATAAAAATTAAGTGTTCTTCCTTAGCTAGCTCTTCTGCCTTCTTTTGAGAATAACGTTCTCCTTGTGGACACATTAAAACTACTCTAGGCTTTGTTTGATTTTTACTTTCCAAATCCGCAATAGCATCAAAAATAGGCTGTGGCTTTAATACCATTCCTGCTCCTCCACCATATGGATAATCATCCACAGTTTGATGTTTGTTATCTGCGTATTCACGAAAGTTTATTACATCATAAGAAACTTTTTCTGCTTCTTTTGCTTTCTTTAATATTGAACTATGTAGCACTCCCTCAAACATCTCTGGAAAAAGAGTAAGCACATCTATTTTCATATTAAGACAACAGCCCTTCCATCAATTCGATTACTACCACTTTTTCTTTTACATCTACTTTCATGACTACCTCTTCAATATAAGGAATTAATAGTTCTTTGCCATCTTTTCCTTGTGCGACCCAAACATCATTTGCTCCAGGTGTTAGAATTTCCGTTATTTCTCCTAACTCTTGTCCCTCTACAGTGACTACTTTACAGCCAATAATTTCATGAAAGTAATATTCATTCTCTTGTAGCGCCCCTAAGAAGCTTTCTGGAACCTTTAGAAGTCCACCTTTCATGAATTCTACTTCATTTACATTTTCATAGCCTTCAAACGTCAATAAATTAAAGTTTTTATGCAATCTATGGCTTTTAATTTTTAGTTCTAATGGATTTGCCTTGTCATTTTGGAAAAAATAGATCGTATTACCGACTTTATATCTTTCTTCAGGAAAATCAGTACGAGAAATCACTCTAATTTCTCCTCTTACTCCATGAGTATTGACGACTTTTCCAACATTAAACCATTTTTCCATCTCATTCACCTCTATCGAATATCTATAATAACTCCATCTTTTACGATGATAGACTTTTTTGCCTGTTCCCAGTTGTCACCTATTTGAATATCAACGATGGATAATACATCTTGATCTTTCATTTCGGTACCTAACGGTAGTATATGTAATTGATCTAACTGAAACTCTATCGTTTTTAGTTTATCTAATCTATTATTAACTTCTTTGCGAAAATCCTGTTGAATTTTCGTGTGGGAAGAATGATTTTTCAACTGTTTTTTCTCTTCAAATTTAAGTTGCTGAATCTCTTTTTCTAACTGCCTAATTTCTTGATGATATTTCTCTGCTATTGTCTTTTTCGTTTGCTCTGTTAACACTTGTTTTACTGTAATTGGCTGAAGAATTTTCATTTCATTCCTCCTAACAGATGATTGGTGTTGCAAAGCTATTTTTTTGCCAATTGTTCACATTAGCAAATCAGCGTGATTTTAAGTCATTTGCATATTTATTTAAAGTCATATCGGAATAAAAAACAAAGGAGGAGGGTTCCCCCTCCTCCTTTTTATTAGTCTTTAATTTCGACTACAATTTTTTTCTGTTGTAATGAACCTGCTGCATAAACAATCGTTCGAATCGCTTTGGCAACTCGCCCTTGCTTTCCTATTACCTTTCCTATGTCATTCTCGTTGACAGAAAGCAAGTAAGTTATCCGCATTTCCTCTTCGGTTACAGTAACTTTAACTTCATCTGGAAAATCAACAAGGGGCTTAACAATCGTTTCAATAAGCTCTTTCATTGTTTCAGAAATTACTTAGCGTTTTTGATATTGTGGAATTTTTCCATAATACCTTGGTTTGAGAATAGGTTACGAACTGTATCAGATGGTTTTGCACCATTTTGTAACCATTGTAGAGCTTTCTCTTCGTTGATTTCCACGATAGCAGGTTGTGCTACTGGATTGTAAGTTCCAACTGTTTCAATGAAACGTCCATCACGTGGTGAACGAGAATCTGCTACTACGATACGATAAAAAGGAGATTTTTTTGCTCCCATACGTTTTAAACGAATTTTTACTGCCATTTAATATTGCACCTCCGAATAGTTTCACACAAGATAGTATATTATCAGATACCATAACACTTTGTAAAGTGTTTTTTCTTGTCAGTGTTAAAAATCTTTATTTACCACTATTTCCCGCCTTAAAACGGGTTAAATGGTAACTTAAATTTTCCTTTTTTCTTACCTTTTTGACCCATTCCGGTCATTTGTTTCATCATTTTTCTCATGTCATCAAATTGCTTAAGAAGTCTGTTCACTTCAGGAACGGTTCTCCCGCTACCTTTTGCGATTCTTTTTCTTCTACTAGCATTGATGATTTCAGGATGTTCTTTTTCTTTTTTAGTCATGGATTTAATAATTGCTTCAACATGAGCAATTTGCTTTTCATCCACTGTCATATTGTTTAAGCCTTTAATTTTGTTGGCACCTGGCATCATTTTAAGTAATTCATCCAATGGCCCCATACTTTTTACTTGGCTTAATGAATCTAGAAAATCATCAAAAGTGAAAGAATCTGTCTTCATCTTCATTTCTAGTTCTTTGGCTTTTTCTTCATCCACATTAATTTGGGCTTTCTCGATTAAACTTAGGACGTCACCCATCCCAAGTATTCTAGAAGCCATACGTTCAGGATGGAACGTTTCTAACGCATCCATCTTCTCACCCATACCTACAAATTTAATAGGTGTCTGGGTTACTGAGCGAATAGAAAGGGCAGCACCACCGCGCGTATCACCATCAAGTTTGGTTAATACAACACCAGTAAGGCCCAATTGCTCATTAAAGCTACCAGCAACGTTTACCGCATCTTGACCTGTCATGGCATCCACAACAAGCAAGATTTCTTCTGGATTCGCTAGTTCTTTAATTTGCTTTAACTCATCCATTAATGCTTCATCTACATGAAGACGACCAGCTGTATCAATTAACACATAGTCATGATGATCTTCTTTTGCCTTTTCAATTGCTTGTTTCGCAATCTCTACAGGACTTACTTGATCACCAAGTGAAAAAACTGGAAAATCAAGCTGACGACCTAATGTTTGTAATTGTTTAATAGCAGCAGGACGATAAATATCCGCAGCAACCAAAAGTGGGTTTCGATTATGCTTTTTACGTAGTAAATTTGCAAGCTTACCAGTAGTTGTTGTTTTACCAGCACCCTGTAAGCCGACCATCATAATAACAGTTGGAGGACGTTTAGATACGCCTATTTTGCTTTGTTCTCCACCCATTAATTCTGTTAGTTCTTCTTTTACTACTTTGATAACTTGTTGTCCAGGAGTTAAGCTTTTTAACACTTCCTGTCCAACCGCACGTTCGCTAACTTTCTTCACAAATTCTTTTACGACTTTAAAGTTAACGTCTGCCTCTAGGAGAGCAAGACGGACTTCACGCATCATTTCTTTAACATCCGCTTCATTGACTTTCCCTTTTCCGCGGATCTTTTGCATCGTATTCTGCAGTCGGTCAGCTAAACCTTCAAATGCCATACGTCAGCCTCCTTAATCTAATTTCTCTAGTTCCATCACTGCTTCTTGCAATGCAGATATAGATAAGGTATCATGTTCTAGCATTTTTTTCATCTTTTCAAAAAGAACTTGACGTTCCTGAAATTTCTGAAGTAACAATAGCTTATTCTCATACTCCTCAAGCATTGCTTCTGTACGCTTTATATTATCATATACCGCTTGACGGCTTACATTATATTCAGCAGCAATTTCCCCTAGAGAATAATCATCTAAATAATAAAGAGACATATAGCTTCGTTGCTTAGGTGTCAACAACGACTGATAAAAATCATACAAATAATTCATTCTCGTTGTTTTTTCAAGCATCGAATAAATACCCCCGTGTTAAGTCAAAAGCCTTTACAACCACTATTGTACACACCAGCAAAAAAGATGTCAAGAAAATATCTTTACAAAACGAAAAGCGGAAGATGCCGTTTAGCGCCGTGGGTACTGGACTGGCTTCGACTGAGATATAGGAAACACGATGAACGTTAGTGAATCGATGTTGACTTATCGTAGGGAGATGACAGGAAGTTCCTCAGGCGCTGGCATCTGGAGCTAGACAATTCGAAAAGCGGAAGCGCCTTGTTTATCGTTGTACAAACTGGAAGGTTTCTGACTGAGATAAAGGATACACGATGAACGACAGTGAATCGATGTTGACTTATCGTAGGGAAGACACCTGAAGTTTGCTAAACGATAGGCGCTGGTGCTAGACAATTCGAAAAGCGGAAGATGCCGTATAGCGCCGTGGGTACTGGACTGGCTTCGACTGAGATATAGGAAACAAAGAAAAGCACCTTCAAAAGCATATATCAGGCACTAACACCCAATTCCTTTGAAGATGCGATTACGTTTAGATAAGCCACGAAATCCGTTCATTTCGCTCTGCTTCTTTACCTCTTTTTCTTCCGTTTCATTTCAAGTAATTGTTCAAGATGATTTTCCTTATCTACCTTTTCTTTAACCGTTAATTCCTTCGAATCGGTCTTATCTTTCTGTTTTTTTCTATCGGTAATGGCTGATGCATCATTCTTCGTAGTTACTAGTTTCTCTTGTTTTTTCTTGTCTCTTTTTTTCTTTTCCGGACTCATTTTTTCAGGATTTTTCGTTTGTCTTGTCTTACTAAGTGGATTTTTCACCGTAAAATCAGCTAGCTTCCTTGGTAATCCAAATCTTCTGATGGCAATTTCGATAAATAGCAGGAAGAAAACGAATAATAACAATATCTCCGTGATTTCCTGCCTTTCTTTAGCAGCTTCTTTAAGAGGACGAAAAGCTTGTTTTTCATCAGTCAGTTTAGAACCGTTCATACTAGCAAGTAATTCCTCTACTTTATCTTGATTAATACCTGTCATTAAATATTCAGTTGAATAAGGAACCGTAAAACCAGATTGATAGATAGAGATATTTCCATTTTCATCTGTTTTTTTCAAATTGACAAAGTATAGTCCTGGATCATTATTAATGTCTACTTCATATTTACCAGGTGCTAGCATTTTCGTATTTGAATCGATTACTTCCCCTTTTTCCGAAATAACCGTTGCTTCGATTGGTAGCATGGATAAATCATCGGCTACAATCGATAAGTATGAACGATCATTCTCTTTAGCTACTTCAAGAGAGTACGCTTCTGAATTATATTTCGGCAAAGAATTAGCAACCATTTTGGTAAGAAAATTACTCCATTTAGCCCAAGCTGCCCAATCTCCATTCCACTCTCCATTTAAATCAGATGTATAAGCAATTGTTCTTCCTAAACCATATTGCCATTCCGCATAAATAGGATCTTCTTTCGTGCTTACCATGGATATAGCAGCTTCTGATTTTGGGGTAGTAGCAATATAGGCATTCATCTTAGGTATCCCATCTTTAAAAAGAGAGTCCCAATCATAACCACTCTTAATTTGTGGATAAAATGGGTCATCCTCAATATATGTTCTCGTGGCCATCACTGTTTCTCTAGATAGAACAGATGGGATGACAGATGAATCTTGTACATTATAATATCTACCTGCACCTAAATCAGCTAATTCTTCCAATAGTCTTGTATCCGCATCGGCTCCTAGTGCAACAGTAGAAAGGGTTACATCCTCACTTCTACCATTCTCAATAATTTCTTCGTAACTACTATTCGTTGCCGATTGTCCATCAGTAAGTAAAATAATATGTTTTCTTTTTACATCTAAATCACTAATCTGTTCATAAGCTTCATTTAAAGAAGAAAATATTTCTGTTCCTCCACCTGGAGCGATGGATTTTATCTTATTTACTACTTCTTCTTTATTTTTTAAAGGAGCAGGCTCCACAACCACCCATGGTTTATCATCAAAAGCGATAAATCCTAATGTATCTGTTTCTCTTAATAATTCAATAGATCTTGCAGCTGCCTCCTTCGCAAGGGATAATTTTTCTCCTTCCATACTACCTGATCGATCCAATACAATCATTAATCCTAAAGAAGGTAATTCTTTTTTACCTTTAATATCCATATCAACCGGCAAAAGTTTTTCAATCGGCGTTTTAAAATAACCACCAAGTCCGAAGCTATCTTCCCCACCGGCCATGATAAAACCTACACCAAAGTCTTTCACACTTTTTTCGATAAGATTCATTTGCTTCTCTGTTATGTCTGTAGCAGCAATATTGTTAAAGATGATAGATTGATAATTTAAATAACCAGATAAAACAGTTGGCAGTTGATTAGAAGCTAATACTTCTACTTGATATCCTGATTGTTGTAATACATTTACAAGATATTCATTTGAGCTATTTTGCACAAGTAAAATAGTCGGAACTGTTTTTACCATGTTAACTACTTGAAGTTTATTATTTTCTCCATAAGCATCATCACTTAATTCTAATTCAGCTTTATACGTTACTTGTCCAGATTGCTGTACTTTAAACGATAAGGGAATATTATTGGTCCCTTCGTTAATATTGATTCTTTGCGAAATAATTTCTTCCTTATTCTCATAAAAATGAAGAATTCCTGACTTATTCGTATTACTTTCAATCGTAATAGATACATCTGTTTGTTCCCCTTCATACAAAGTGGCAGGAACATCTATCTCCGTTACAGCAGTATCTTCATATTTGTTTGGTGTTAGAAGTACAGTATCTAATTCGATGGAACGATTTTTCAGTAACTTTAGCGCTTCTGAAGCATTACCTATTGTTTCATTTCCATCAGTAAAAAGAATAATTCTACCGCCTTGATCATTTGGAAGGACACTACTTGCAAGCTTAATTGCATCTTCTACATTGGTTTGATTCTCTCCAGTATTATCACTCCATTGCTGAATTCGAAGAGAGTCAGAACCCATCATCTGTTCGACTACTGTTCTTTCTGCAAAAGATAGAACACTATATTCATCTTTTGTCTTTTTTCCATTTACACTTTTCTCGATCCATTCCAGGACAGATTCAGAAGAATCGTCTACACTGGCACTTGTATCTGCAAGAAAGACAACTGGGACTGTCTTTTGTGGCAATATAACTTGCGGTATCGCTAAGGCTATGACTAGTAAACTATATATACTCGTTCTTAGTAATAAAATGAAATAGGAATCTTTCTTTCTCGATAATGACTTTATTTTTTTCCAATAAATATAAAGAAATAAAGCAATTGGTATAAAAAGAAGGAGAATGAAAGGGTATTTAAACGTTATCTGCACGACGATAAACCTCCCATTCTATACAAAGAATAAGTAAAACTAGTGCACATAATACATACCATATCCAATCATTCTGTGATTTAGACACTTCAATATCTTCTAATTGAGCTTCATTCATTGTAAAGGACTTTTCTGAGACAATACTTTTTTCTCGATCATCTAAATTAACCGAGAAATACAAAATATCACGATCAGATGTTAATTGGTATACCCCTGGATAGCTAGGTGCTTGAAATCCATCCTTTTCTAATGAAATGGTTTTTAATAATTGGTTGTTTTCCTTATAAATATCCCATTCATCGACAGAACTATTTATTGTGACAGTTCTTGTCTCTAGTGGATTAAAATCACCTAGATAACTAGTTTGTGAAGTTAACCATTGATATATGTTGTATAAAAAAATAGGAAAACTTGCATGCAATGGCCAATCACTGTCCTTCATATCAAAATGGATAAGGACACTAGGTTGATGATTGATGTCTCCTTTTTGCACAAGTAACCTATCTTCACTTTTTAAGATTGTTTCCATATTTTCTTTTATGGTATTGGTTGAGCTACTAGCAATATACACATCTTTCATATCTACACGTTGTAATAGTTCATTTTCGGTACTCTCTATTCCATTTGTTAATTCCTTTTTCTTATCCCCTTCATAGAAAAACACGAAAGGTTGTTGAATGTTTTCTGGGATAGTGGAGCCAGATAAAAGAAAAATACCATCTTCTTTTTGTAGAAAATCCTCCTCTTTTTCCATTTGAACTACCTGTAAACCGATCGCCTCATACCCCTTCAAGATAAACGGGTTTATATTTTGACTTGCATATACAGTTGTCATTTGTTTTTGTAAAATAGCAGTTTGAAGATTATCCACTTCATAATCGTCTTTTATCATAATCTTTGCTCCATAATAAGCTTTTTCTGGGAGGTCTTGTATTTGCACGATTTTTTTCTCATTTGGTTGTAATTGTAATTCTTTTTTAAATAATTCAGTACCTTCACTTTCAACTAGTAATGGTACCTTTTTCTCCAAATTTGTTTGATTTTCCACAGTAGCTATGCCAATTACTTTATCCTGCTTATGAGAAACACCAAACGATAACAAAGATAAATTCTCTTCTTCTAACGGTTCATTATGTACTTCAACATAGAAAGTTTGTAAATTTGTCAATGTCTCTCTGTTTACTTGATCTGAAAAAAAGTGGATAGCAGTTTTTCCTTCTTTCGCAATACTAGAAGCTAGTTCTATAGCACTTTGCCAATTTTCATGGGTATAGGATAATTTTATATTCTGAATAACTTTATTTATTTTCTTTACGTCTTTTTCTTTTGATAGAATGATTTCTGGTTTGTCACTAACTTCCATAATCGTAACAGTTTGATTTGCTTGTTTATTTTTTAACATATGTAGTGCTCGTTCTTTTCTATCTTCTAAACGATTCGTCTCTTTCCCCTTTGTAGCCATGGAAGCAGATGTATCAAATAATAAAATAATTTGTTCTCCTTTTATCGTTTCCTTTTCCATATAGGGTTCTACTAATGCTAGCATTAACAATAATAGGCAAATAAGCTGTAACCAAAATAAAACATTATTATGCCAACGATGAAACCAGGAGGAAGCCTTTATTTCTTTTAAAACCTCTTCCCATAACAAATTAGAAGGAATCACTTGTTTCGTGTATTGCTTTCTAAAAAAATAAAAAATAACGAATAGAATAATAAATAGTAGTAGCAAAAAATAAATCGGATTTGCTAATTGCATGATGATTCTCCTTTTTAGCCTTCTAAAGAGCTATACATTCTCTAAAAGATTATTTCACCAATCCAAAAGAAGCCAGTTCTCGGAGTAAAATGGATTGAATATCCTGAGCATCAGTTATTTGGGACATTCTAATACCGTGGTTCATACACAACTCACTTAACTGTTGATTATGTTCATCCAGCCTTTTTCGGTATAGATTCTTTGTGGATGGATGAAGGCTAACATCTACTTGTGTTCCAACTTCACTATCCACCAGTTGAAAGTCTCCAGATAAAGAAGGATTCATCTCTTCTTGGCTTAATACTTGCAACAACCACACTTGCTGTTTTCCAAATGTAAGACGTGTAAAAACTTCTTGAAAAGAAGAGATTGGCTCTAATCCATCTGTAATTAACATGACTAACTGACTTTTTGTAAAAGGAAAAGAGAATAACGATCCAGTATAACTTTCCTTAACAACCGGTTCTTTCATTTCCACCAATTCATAAAAAGTACGTTTGTTATGAATAGACCCTTTTCGATGGAACGAAAAGTTTGTCGCAACAGCAGAAAAAGATAGTCTATCTTCATGGGAAAGTGTCATATAGGATAAACTTGCTGCTATTTCTCTAGCAAGTTCCCATTTCGTAGAAATTTGCCTCATAGAAGAGGTGGCGTCTAAGAGAATGGTAACTGAAATTTCCTTTTCATCTAAAAATCTTTTTACATATGGTTTATTTGTTCTTCCATACACATTCCAATCAATCTGCCGAATATCATCACCTGGATGATATAGTTTATAATCAGAAAAATCTAAGGAAGTCCCATACACATGAGATTTCCTTCTACCTGATTGCATCCCTTTTCCTTTCGTTACTACCTGCAAACTTCTTCGATTAATTCTAGCTAATAGTTGATGATAGTCTTTCATCGTCTATTTCCTGCTTCCACTCGCAGAGTATTCTCTAAAATATCTTCAATTACTTTGTCTGTTGTAATACCAGCAATTTCCCCTTCAAAATTGAGCAAAATACGATGTCGTAAAACCGGAAAAGCAGTATGTCTAAAATCAGCAATCGATACATGCATACGCCCTAATGATAACGCCCTTGCTTTAGCCATTGTTACAAGTGCTTGTAATCCCCTTGGTCCACTTCCCGCTTGTATATATTTATTCCCTAACTCGGTTGCATCTTCTGAATTTGGCTGCGTAGCAGAAATGATATTAATTGCTACATCTAATAAGTCGTCTGCGACCAATACTTGTTTTACAAGATGCTGAATAGTTAATAAATCCTCAACAGTAGCTACCTTTGAAAGTGATTTAGTTGTATTTCCCGTGGTCCTTTTAATGACTTCTTTTAATTCTTCCTTCGATGGATAAGTAACTAACAATTTACACATAAAACGATCTAGCTGTGCTTCTGGAAGAGGATAAGTCCCTTCCATATCAAGTGGATTTTGCGTCGCTAATACAAAAAATGGAGCTTCTAATTGCTTCGTTTTCCCCATAATGGTTACCGTTTTTTCTCCCATCGCTTCTAAAAGAGCACTCTGCGTTTTTGGCGTTGCCCTGTTAATCTCATCCGCAAGCACCAAATGACGGAACAATGGACCTTCATGAAAATGAAAATGTTGTTTACCTTGCTCATCAGGTTGTAAAACCATTGTTCCGGTGATATCTGCTGGCATTAAGTCTGGGGTAAATTGAATTCTTGCAAAGGATAAATCCATTACTTCAGAAATTGTACGAATTAACATTGTCTTACCTAATCCAGGCAATCCTTCTAACAGTACATGACCACCTGCTAACATGCTCCATAACACTTCATCTAATATTTGTTCCTGCCCTACAATAAACTGATGAATTTCTGTCTTTACAGCTTTTATTAACAATTGTGATTGCTCGAATTGTTGCTCCACTTGTTCTTTATTCATCTTTCTCCCTACTTTTCATTTGGTTTTATATCAGTAAAATAGTTTTTCACTATATTTTCTAAGTCTTTTGGTAGATTGTATCGAGCTGTACTTTCTCGATAAGCCTTTTCGTATTTCGAAAATACTTGTTCATAAGGAGTTATGCTCCCCTTTAAGACAGGTCCTTCTCCTTCTTGGAGCTCTCCTTGTTTTCCTTCGCCTAATTTACCAGTGTCCACTTCTTGATTTTGTTTACCATTGACCTTTTCTGGAATGGTTAAAAGCTCTCTACTGCCACTTCCAAGTCCTGCACCACTTCCTCCAGAGCCATTCCCCTGTCCATTTCCTTTGCCACTACCCGTTCCATTACCTTGGCCTGAGCCATTTCCATTACCTTGCCCAGACCCATTACCACCAGAACCGGAATTATCTCCATTACTTTTATCTGGATTGGAAGCTTCCGTTCCTTTTTCACTTGTTTCATCATTCGAATTAGAAGAACTTGGATTCTCGACTTGTGTATTCGTG
>DATMFU010000020.1:0-2545 GCA_035556015.1 Niallia sp.
ACTAGAAAAATTTCGACAAACTATAGAACTTTCAGCAAAGACTTCTTTCATAATAATGCCAAGTGATCAAAACACTTCGTTAGCAGATAGTAAATTTGCAGGTTTGCCGTATCTACCTAAAAGTCATAGGTTACCAAAAGATCGAAAAGGTCAATATATGGACTTATTAGCACAAGTAAACTTTTCACAATTCCCTTCTGAAAAACCGTTTCCTAAAAGTGGTATATTACAATTTTTTATTTCTAGAACTCAGGAATTACTTTATGAAAAAAGGACAGAACAAATTTTCCAACAGGACTTTAAAGTTCGCTATTTCCCTGAAGTGTTGTCTCAAGATAAACTTGTTACAAAATTCTCTATTATAAAAGGAGATTTTATCACTCCCTTTCCTATAAAAAATGAATTACATTTATCGATAAGTAAAATGATTGAACCAGTTTCGGCAATGGATTATAGGTTTAACTCATATATAAACTTTCCAACATCTGACTGTACAATAACGGAAGACGGTCGAACATTGGAGGAATTTTACTTTGAACATTTTTTAGGTGCTGATCACAAACTTGGTGGGTACCCTTACTTTATTTATAACGATCCGAGGTCTAGATCAAATTTTTTAAAGCGGTTTGATACGTTATTGTTACAAGTCGTTTCGAATGATTCTCAGGAAATTATGTGGGGTGACTCCGGGATTATTAAATTTTTTATCAATAAAGAGAAATTACTGAAACTCGATTTTTCTGAAGTATATTTTATTGCTGAACAATACTAAATATTATTGATATAATAATTTTTGAAGTCATTCCCTTATCCATCACATCATTTTAACGATATAATAAGGACAAAAGAATAAAGAGGTGTGCACATTTCATGGGCATCTTAGATACAGTAGTATTTCTCCCTGTTATTTTGGCATTGAATACGATATTCGCTATAACTGTTATTTTCTTAGAACGTAAAGATGCATCTTCTACTTGGGCATGGGTTCTTGTACTATTCTTCCTTCCACTATTAGGATTTATATTATATTTAATGCTCGGTAGACAACTTCGAAAAAAGCATCTTTTTCGTTGGGAAGGTTCCAAAGATATTGGAATCGATAAATTAATTAGTTACCAGCTTGAGGCATTAGAAGAGAATACTCTTGAGTTTAAATCCTTACATGTTGAAAATCATAAAGAACTAATTCAGTTAAATTTAAAAACAAGTACAGCCGTTTTAACCCAAGATAATGAAGTAAAAATATACGATGATGGTGCCGAAAAGTTTGAATCCTTAATAGAAGATATTTTATTAGCAAAAGATCATATACATATCCAATATTATATTTTTAAACTTGATAATTTAGGTCAACGTATAATTGATGTTTTAAAGAAAAAAGCAAAACAGGGTGTGAAGGTTCGCATTTTATACGATGAAATGGGTTCTCGCGCTGTAAAAAAGAGAAACTTTCAGGAGTTAACCAAATTGGGTGGTGAAGTTGAAGTCTTTTTCCCTTCAATACTCCCATTATTTAATCCACGATTGAACTTCCGTAATCATCGTAAAATTGTTGTCATTGATGGTCGTATTGGTTACATCGGTGGCTTTAATGTTGGAGACGAATATTTAGGATTAAATAAAAAATTTGGTTATTGGCGAGATACTCATTTAAGAATTGAGGGGAGTTCTGTACACCCTCTACAAACGCGCTTTTTACTAGATTGGAACCAAGCAAGTAATAATAGTATTGATTACTCAGAGCATTACTTCCCCGCAATCCCCAAAAAGGGAGATGTCGCGTTACAAATCGTTTCTAGTGGGCCTGACTCTGAATGGCAGACAATAAAAAATGGATATTTAAAATTACTTATGAGTGCTAAAAAATATATTTATATCCAGACACCATATTTCATACCAGATAGTAGCTTCTTAAATGCCATTGAAATTGCCGCCCTTTCAGGAATCGACGTTCGAATTATGATTCCTAACAAACCTGATCATATGTTTGTTTACTGGGCAACGTATTCATATGTAGGAAATCTCTTAAAATCCGGCGCAAAAGTTTATATTTACGAAAAAGGATTTATTCACGCAAAAATGATTGTTATAGATGACGAAGCATCTACAGTTGGAACAGCGAATATAGATGTAAGAAGTTTTAGTTTAAACTTTGAGGTAAACGCATTTCTTTACGATCATCAAATTTCCCATGAACTTGCTGAAATCTTTGAAAAGGATATTTTCGACTGTACAGAATTAACGTTAGAACGATATGAAAGTCGTTCATTACTTATTAAGTTTAAAGAGTCTATTTCAAGATTACTATCTCCAATATTATAAAAAAAGGATGGCAGCAAGCCATCCTTTTCTTTATTGTATGCCTAAATATTCTTCTAAAGTTAGACTGGATTTTTTCACATCGGTTGCTAATTGTATTCCTAAATATCGGAAGTGCCATGACTCATACATATACCCAGTTATTTTTTCTTTCCCTTGAGGATACCTTAATATAAAACCATATTTATGAGCGTTATTTACTAGCCATTTACCTGCCTCAGTTTCA
>DATMFU010000021.1:0-6562 GCA_035556015.1 Niallia sp.
AATAGTTGAACAACATCATGAAAGATATGATGGTAAAGGTTATCCTCACGGTCTCAAAAAAGACGAAATAAGAATTGAAGCTAGCATAATTGCAGTAGTTGATTCCTTCGATGCAATGACAACTGATAGAGTCTATAAAAAGGGAATGGCTCCTGAAGAAGCATTCGAAGAAATACTAAAAAATAAGGGTACTATGTATCATCCATTAGTGGTTGATACTTTTATATCATTAAAAAAAGAGATATTAAGCTCTTAAAAAAAGGGAGAGAAATTATGAAGAAAATATTATGGGGTTTACTAGCTGTTTTATTAATTGTATCTATTCAAGTGAAACCTGCTGAAGCAGCATACCTACCAGAGTACGACAAATATATAGAGGTTTCATATGACCAAGCACGCCAAATCGCAAATATCTTAGGTTTGAAGAACGTTCCTCTTGGTGAGGATACTGCTAAAATATCCTTCGATGTACAAGAAAAGGCAATTGCTAAAATTGAAAAAATTATTGGTAAAGAAATTGATCATTATTATATCTGGTTAACAGTTGATGGAGAAAAAGTACTCGGTATTGACCCTCCATTACCACAAGCTTAATACAAAATAAGCATCATAAGATTTATTTCTTATGATGCTTTTTATTATACATATAACCATTTTATATTTATTAAGCCAAATTCACCAACAATTTTATCCATCCAAAAAAGGATATCCAAAGTGGAATGCTTATAACAACTCCCCATTTTAATCCATTGAAAAAATTAGTTTGCTCTTCCATACTATCCACTCCTTTTGGTGTAAGTAGAAGAATCCTTAGTTTTATTATAACAGAAAACGCTTACATTATTCATCTATTATTGAATTTTTTTCCTTATTTGTATACCTTTATATAATTATTGACTGTTTTTAGCTATTTTAAACATCCAAGATTTCCCTGACCAATAAAAAAAGTCCGAAAACAATTTCCGGACGAAATAATTTATCTTAAGAGGGGAAACTCTTAACATATAAATATAATAAACATTAATTATGAATAAATAATGAACAAATCATTAAAATTTATATTTTTAGCCAGAAAAAATAACTAAGCTTCCACGGTAATATAAGAAAATGTACTAAAATCAAATAATCCTTTATCTGTTAGCTTTAAGGTTGGAATAACTGTTAAAGATAGGAAAGAGAGTGTAAGGAACGGGTTAAAATGCGTATGTCCTTGTAAGTAACCTACTGTCTTATTTACCATCTTTATTTGCTCATAAAGGGTTGAAAAGGTTTGATTAGAAATAAGTCCTGCAATAGGTAAAGGAAGTGTAGCAATTACTTCATTATCTGCTACTACAACAATACCACCCTTTATTTCTTTTAATTCATTTATAGCAAGTAAGAGATCCTCATCGTTTGTTCCAACCGCAACAATATTATGTGAATCATGAGATATGGTAGTTGCAATTGCTCCCTTTTTCAACCCGAACCCTTTTACTATAGCTTTGCCAATATTTCCTGTTTTCTGATGTCGTTCTACAACGACTAATTTTAAGTGATCCTTATCCGTTGAAACTTTAAAGCTCCCATTTTCTACTTCTACTTTCTCCAATACTTTTCTGGTTACAATACTATTTGGAATGATATCAATAATATTGCAATTACTTGATTGCAAGGATAGCTTAAGATCACTAGCTGTTAAGTCCTTACTATTAATTATTGGTAATGTATCATCTATATAAGTATGTTTTTTAAATTTATCTTCTTTTAAAATCCCTTCTTTTACGATACATTGACCATCTTTATAGACATCGCTTATTGTAAATTCCTCTAAATCATCTAATAGGAGAAAGTCGGCCTTATATCCTGGTGAAACTGCACCGATATTTTCCAGATGAAAACATTCTGCTGTATTAATGGTGGCCATTTGAACTGCAGTAATAGGACTTAATCCCTCTTTTATAGCTAAGCGTATACAATGATCAATACTTCCCTCTTCCACTAAATCATCGATAAGTTTATCATCTGTTACAAATAGACATCTTCGAGCATTTCTCTCCGTTACTACTGGTAATAATGCTTTTAAATCTTTCGCTACGGTTCCTTCTCTAATCATTAAGTACATACCCAAATCAAGACGATCTTTTGCTTCTTCTAATGTAGTTGCCTCATGGTCATTTCTAATAAAAGCAGCACTATATATATTTAACTTCTCCCTCTCAATTCCAGCAGCATGACCATCTATTAATCTATTATGTTTTTTTGTAGACAGGAGTTTCTCTATCATATCTTGATTTGTTTGATATACAGAAGGAAAATCCATTACTTCTGCTAATCCCAATACTCGGGGATGCTGATAAAAAGGCTCTAAGTCTTCTGCATATAACGTTGCTCCGTTCGAGTCTTCTGGAACTGCTGGCACACAAGAAGGAAGCATAATTCGAATATCTAGAGGTAGTTGTTCCGATTTATCTAACATATACTGAATTCCATTTACTCCGGCTACGTTTGCAATTTCATGTGGATCTGTTATAACAGTCGTTACTCCATGCAGCAAAGAAACTTTAGCAAATTCCTGTGGTGTAAGCATACTACTTTCAATATGTACATGCCCATCTATTAGTCCTGGCACTATGTATTTGCCGCTGGCATCAATTACTTCTTTTCCATCATATTGGCCAATACCAGCTATAAAGTCATCTGAAATTGCTATATCCCCATCCATTAACTCCCCAGTAAATACATTCACTATTTTCGCATTCTTAATTACTATGTCTGCTAACTCTCTTTTGCCTGCAACTTTAATTAGTCTGATATACTTATCCTTCAAGCCATTCCCTCCAATTACTTAAAATTATTTAAAAATTCAGAATACAAAAAAGTTAAAATTCCCTCCGTATTCTTTTTCTCCATAAACACTCTCTTCACTGAATAGAGGAAGAATATAATGCAAACAATTTAATAAACTCTAAAGCCCTTAAACCACTTAAGAAATATATATTTTTATTATTTTAATATATGTAGTATTAATTATCAATTTAATATTTGTTAATTATCCACTATTATTTTGTAGAAATTTCAAGATATGTAATAAAATAAATAGATAAAAAAATGATATGATTATTACAATATCATTAGAGTTTGCATCATACTCATGAAGGGAGATATTTATGTATAAAGAAATATTAATTGCCATGCTCCGTTCAGGATTATTTGGATTCGGAGGCGGTCCCTCTGTCATTCCATTAATTAGACATGAAGCTGTCACTAAATATAAGTGGCTTGAAAATGATGAATTCGGAGAAATATTAGCCATCGCAAATACATTACCAGGGCCTATTGCTACGAAAATGGCAGCATACCTAGGTTATCGGCAAAAAGGTGTAATGGGAGCTATCGTTAGTGTATTGGCACATATATTACCTACTTGTTTAGCAATGGTCTTCTTACTATCTTTCATTACTTTTCTCAGCAACTCGATTATTGTAACTAGTATGATATCAGCAGTTGTTCCAGTTATTGCAGTAATGCTTGGATTAATGGCATATGAGTTCGGAGAAAAAGCGGTAAAAGGACTTGGAATCTATGTAGGAATTGGTCTAACCATTGTTTGCATCTTTCTCTTGCAAGGCGTATCCATTCACCCAGGTATTGTTATCTTAGTATTTTTAATATATGGTGCTTTTCACTTTAAGTTAAAGCGGAAATTCTTACATAATAAAGAAAGAGGACACTCATCATGATTATTGTCAGCATTTTTCTTAGTTTTCTTCTAGCCAATATTCTCGGTTATGGTGGTGGTCCAGCATCAATTCCACTTATGTACGAAGAAGTTGTTAATCGCTATAATTGGCTTTCTAATACTGAATTTTCCAATATGCTTGCTCTCGGAAATGCATTACCAGGGCCTATTGCTACGAAAATAGCAGCATATGTTGGTTTTGGGGTAGGTGGCCCTATTGGTTTTATCGTTGCTTTAATTGCTACGGTACTTCCTTCTGCTATTGCATTAATTCTATTAATAAAATTAATGAGTAAGCACAAAAATTCTTCTATTGTAAAAGGCATGACACTTCTTGTTCAGCCCGTTATTACCGCATTAATGATTGTATTAACATTTGAAATGTTCCGCGATTCCTATTATTCTATAGGAATTATTCAATCTTTGTGCATTGCACTAATTGCATTTTTATTATTACATAAATGGAAAATTCATCCTGCCTTCGTTATTATCTTAGCTTTTTTGTACGGGGGACTTATTATGCCACATATACATTAGAAAAAATAAAAAAATCATGTTATCTACAAACATAACATGATTTTTTTATTTTATTAAAGTAAATTTCTTATTTCAGACCAATTAGTCAATCGTTTCCCTTTCCAATTTCTATTATAGGATTGATCTCTCACGTACAAAGTAATATTAGTTTCAAGTAATGTATTTAAGACAGCTGGTTTATCGTCAAAATAATAATCTAGGCTTAAATTCTTTATAATATTTATCTTTTCATGATCTTTCATTCCACAAAAAAAATGATTTTTTTCAACAGGAAATCCAGCTTTTTTCATCCATTTCTCTGTTTGTTCTGAGAATTCTTTGTTACGTGCAGTAATATAATATACTTCATGCCCCTTTTGTACTAATTCATTCAGTACTTCCACTGCTAATGGATAGGAAGGACAATCAGAAAAATAAATCTCACTTCTACATGTATTCCAGAGATTTTTCCCCTCTTCTTTAGTCAATCCAAAAGGTTCATGTATTTCCACTGTAGTTAGCTGCTTAAATACACTTAAATCAATATTTTTACTAAGTTTTTTATTATAAAGGTGAAAGGCAAATTCTCGTAAATTTATTAAAGTATCATCTATATCGAAACCAAATCTCATTTTAACCCTCCATTACACCACCAACAAATTCCTTTTCTTTTTCACCCATTAAAAAATGAGAACCAAAATTAGCTTCTCTTCGAAATTGTTCTAAGTGTATTGCTTCCACTTCTACTTTTCTTTTTTCTTCATATATTTTTAAACTGTCTAGACCCTCTTTTTCTCGTATAATCTCTGAGATAATTCCAGACAACATATAAGCGTCTTTTAAGGCACAATTTAATCCAAATGCTCCTGTTGGACTCATTGTATGGGCAGCATCCCCAAGGAGGACAATATTTTTTTTAACCCAATTAGGACTCTTGGAGCTAACTACTTTAAGCAATACAAAGTCATCCCAAGATTGTATATGCTTATTAACACTTCCCTTTAACTCTGGTACTTCTTCCACCAAAGCATCAATAAATGCTTGAAAAGATCCCTTTCGAATAGAAGAATAACTATCTTCTTCTATATTCCAGCCTATTTGGACATAATTCCCATACTGAGTAAAAAGAGCAAGTTGTTTGCCATTAGCTAATGCCATCTTAATAGTAGGTTTCCAAAACTTAGGTGCGGGAATTTTTGCCCAAAGTAAATCATACCCATGCCTAATCGTAACAACTGGAAATGCAGCTTTTTTTCTAATAATAGAAAAACGTCCATCTGCACCAACGATGATTTTACTTTTCACCTTAACTTCCATCCCATCCATCAAGGCAATTACATCAGAAGAACCAGTTGAAGAGGATTCAACTATATCTATTACTCTACTATTCATGTGTAACTGAAAGTTAGGATATTTTATTGCTTCATCTAGAATTGTCTTTAATAAATGCTTTTGAGGTACATGAATACCAGTATGCGTTACTGGATATTCTGGATATATTGTTTTTATCACATTTCCTTTTTTTACATACTCAACTAATTCCATCGGCAATATTCCTAAATTTTGAAGCGAATCATACAAACCAACAGCCTCTAAAACTTCTTTTCCCTCTTGATTTAAATGTTCTCCTCGAAATTCTTTATTAATCGTTCCATGTCGTTCTAGCAGTATGATGGAAACCCCTAAACGTGCAAGTAAAAGGCCAAGTAACGCACCACCCGGCCCTGCTCCGACTATACACACATCTGTTTCTATTGCCACCATCTTCCCTCTCTTTTCCTGCAATCTTTATTTTTGTGGATATGCTGTTATTTTCATATCTAAACCGACCATCTCAGACTTTTCGAATTGAAGCGAAACAGATTCATTAATATTCTCTATATCCTCTCCGCGAAAAGGTGTAAAGGAATTAGATCCTCCGGCGATTTTTGGAGCGATATAAACTAAGTACTTTTGAATAAGTCCTTGACGCATAAAGCTAGCATTAACTTCACTGCCGCCCTCTAATAAAATATCCGTGATTCCTAATTGATATAAATTTCCCAGCATCTCTTCCATACTTATTCTCCCATTAATAGATGGAACTCTAAGTATTTGTACACCTTTTTCTTCTAATTGCTTTGCCTTCTCTAGATTCGATTCCATGCTGGTAACAATTATTGTTTTAGCATCTTTAGTATCAGCAACATTTGATTGAATAGGTGTTCTTAAATGGGTATCCAAAATAATTCTAATTGGATTTTTAGAAGGACCACTTAATCGAGTCGTTAATTTAGGATTATCTGCTAATACCGTACCAACACCAACTAATATTGCATCTACTTG
>DATMFU010000022.1:0-5211 GCA_035556015.1 Niallia sp.
TTCTCCGAATCCTTTTTTGTCACTTCTTTTTGATCTTTCTCTACTTTTGTGTTCTTTTCCTCTTCCTCGAAACCGTCACTTACAGCCACTCCATTTGAGAAGTCTAGGAAGCATAAAGGTGGAAACAATACACACCACCAATTTGCACCTTCCCCTTCTCCTAATGTAATAAGTATTGCTTCATACTGACCGGCAGGATATAAGAATTCTCCATATAGCTTTGTTGGAAAATCTACTAAACCAAAATTCACTTTAACCGTTTGAGTGGAATTTTCCTCTTTCACTACTTGTTCTGCAATGATTTGAATTTCAGGTAATTTATCCTTTAATAATTGCTTTGCTTCTTCTTTAGAAGTAAGGTCTGACACCCAATTCGTAATCTCTGCATTGACTGCATCTCTTACTTTTCTTTTTAACGCTTGATCTTCATCTTTGTCGCTGTTTGCAAGAATTCGTAAACGAATAGCATCACCTGGTATTACGACTTCGTTATTTGCTGTTACTTCATTTTTAGGAATATATAAACTGATAATAGTAGATAGTATTAGTACAAATAAATATAAAGTTGCCATTGATTTATTTTTCATCTTTAGCACCGCCCCTTCACTAAAACAGTGTGGACAGTTTAATAGAATCTTAAACTAGTAAATTTAAATTTTCTACATTAAAAAGAGATTTAGAATGCTATAACATCCTAAACCTCTTTTCTATCCTATAATATCCTTATTCGAAACCTATTTCCGCAAAAACCATACGATCTTTCCCATTAATATCATACTGTATTTCCACCTTCGCTAGTGGAAATGCCTTTTGTAATATGCTCGCAACGTCTTTGCTTTGACCTGCCCCTACTTCAAATCCTACTATAGCATTTTCTTTCATAATCTTAGGCAAGTCTTCACATATTCTTCTATATAAAATCAATCCATCTTTCCCAGCAAATAAGGCTCTATGTGGTTCATGTTCTGTAACAACATCTGACATATCCAGAAGATCTCCCTCTGGAATATAAGGAGGATTAGAGAGCAAAACATCAACAGCTATGTCACGTTCTAATAAAGGGTTTAGTAAATCCCCTTGAATAAAATCAATTTCTGCGCCTAACGATTTAGCATTATTCGCTGCTACCTCTAAGGATTCCTTGTATAAATCAGTTGCTATCACATGAAGACTTGGAGTCTCCAACTTCATTGTAATGGCAATCGCACCACTTCCAGTACCGATATCAGCTAGATTTAATTTACTCGCCTTATCAAAGTTTTTTTCCATTCTCTCTAATGCTGACTGGACTAATTCTTCTGTCTCTGGTCTTGGTATCAGCACTTCTTTATTGACATGGAAAGTACGACCGTAAAATTCCTCTTTCCCAATAATATACTGGACAGGATTTCCCTCTGCGTGTAAATGCACATATTTCTTAAATTGTTGCATATTCTCCATTGGCATTTCCTCATGAAAACGAATAAGCATTTCAGACCTACTTATAGAAAGACAATGCCTTAATAAAAGTTCGGCTGCATATTCTTCTCGATGATGATCTTTTAAATAAGAAGAAGCCCATTTCAGGGCTTCAAAAACTTTCATCTTTTCCATCTCACACATCAGATGCGCTTTCTAGACGACTTGACTGTTCTTCTAATATTAACGCATCAATCACGTCATCCATTCTCCCTTGCAAAATCTGATCTAATTTTTGAATAGTAAGGCCAATACGATGATCCGTTACACGATTTTGAGGGAAATTATATGTTCTGATTCGCTCAGATCGATCCCCAGTCCCTACTGCTGATTTACGTTGTTGATCATATTCCGCTTGTGCTTCTTGTTGGAATTTATCGTAAACCCTTGCTCTTAATACCTTCATCGCTTTTTCTTTGTTTTTAATCTGCGACTTTTCGTCCTGACATGAAACAACTGTTCCAGTAGGTAAATGAGTCAAACGAACAGCTGACATTGTTGTATTAACACTTTGCCCCCCTGGTCCACTTGACGCAAATGTATCTACACGAATATCTTTTTCATGGATTTCTATTTCTACTTCTTCTGCTTCTGGTAAAACTGCTACTGTTGCTGTAGAAGTATGAATACGACCACCTGATTCTGTTTCTGGAACCCTTTGAACTCGGTGAGCACCATTTTCGAACTTTAATTTGCTGTAAGCACCTTTACCGTTAATCATAAAGATTATCTCTTTATATCCGCCTACACCTGTTGTACTAGCGTCAATAACTTCCATTTTCCAACCTTGGGCTTCTGCAAATCTGCTATACATACGGAAAAGATCTCCTGCAAATAAAGCAGCTTCATCTCCACCAGCAGCTCCTCTTATCTCCATAATAACGTTCTTATCATCATTTGGATCCTTAGGAATTAATAATATTCTCAAGCGTGCTTCTAACTCCTCAATTCGAGAAGCTGTTTCATCAAGCTCTTCTTTTACCATTTCACGCATTTCAGGATCTAGTTTCTCCTCTAACATAGACTTTGCATCCTGATGTTGTGCTTTTACTTCTTTATATTCCCGGTATGCTTCTACCGTTTCCTGTATATCTGATTGTTCTTTAGAATAATCTCTCAACTTTTTTGTATCGTTGACGATTTCGGGATCACTTAATAACTCATTTAATCTATCGTAACGATCCTCTACTGCTTGAAGACGATCAAACACATTATTCACCTCATTTTTATCTAACAAAATTCTTCTCTTCGCTTTTAACCACAAACATAGTTAAACAGTCCGTTTCTATATTATAGGCTATTTCCTCTCTAAAACCAACTCTATTTCTATCACCAAAAATTCCTATTACTAAACTCATTTTCACATAAAATAACGAAAACAAAAAGGCTGTTCTATTAATTATAGAAAGGTTACAAAACCTTTCCTTTTAGTAGAACAGCTTTATTTATTAATCGAATAGATATTCCTTCATTAGTTAGCCAAGCTTTCTCCTAAATGCTCTTCTCTAATCTCTCCAACAATTTCTTCTAGTATATCTTCCATTGTCACAAGACCAACAATCTCACCTTGTTCATTTTTCACTAATGCCATATGAACACGGCTCTGTTGCATTTTCAATAGAATACTTTTTATCGGAGCACTTTGTAAAAAGATAGGCATCTCATGAATATAATCTGCCATATTCACATTTCTTCCAGCAACTTTGCTAGTTAGCATTTCTTTCGCATTAACATATCCAACTAATTCTCTCTTTTCCGTAATTACTGGATAACGAGTATATTCATACTCCTCTAAAATACTTAGCATCTCTTTAAAAGACATCTCTTTTTTCAAGGTAATAATCTCCGCTTTCGGAATCATAATTTCCTTTAAAAGTCGATTATCAAATGCAAAGATATTTTTTAAATAAACCATTTCAGTCTGATTAATTTCTCCACTTTCATAACTTTGTCGAACAATCAGTTTTAATTCCTCTTCGGAGTGAACCGTTTCATGACTTGTAGGTTTAATCCCAAACCAACGAAGCACGGTACGGGAAGATCCATTTAAAGCATTGATAAATGGCTTTGTAACTATTCCAAATCGATATAGTCCTGGCGCCAGCATTAATGTTAATTTTTCAGCATATTGTATAGCTAATGTTTTTGGTGCTAATTCTCCTACTACTACATGTAAGAATGTTACTACAGCAAGTGCTATACCATATGAAAGAACCGTAGATAGTGCAGCTGGTACATCAAATCTCTCAAATAACGGATGTAGCATTTTCTCTACCGTAGGCTCTCCTAAAGCACCTAGAACTAAAGCAGTTATGGTAATTCCAAGCTGACATGCAGATAAATAGTAATCCAAATTCTGAGCTACCTTTTTTGCTACAATTGCCTTCTTATTTCCTTCTGCAATCAACTGGTCTATCCTTGACATTCTAACCTTCAATATGGCGAATTCTGCCCCAACGAAGAATGCCGTCAATAAAATAAATACTGCTACTAAAAACAAGTTTAACGCTATTAATCCGTCCAATTATTTCTCTCTTTATAAAGAGAGATTCACCTCCATGAAATGATAGATAAAGTGTTTAATAGAATCGTATTTACACTCTTTGCATAATGCGAGAAAGTCTCACTTCTTTAATTTGAAAATTATCCATGTCTGTTATTGTCCACAAATAATCCCCTTTTTCTACTTGATCACCTATATTTGCTGTATCTAGTAACTGAAATTGAATCCATCCAGCAATTGTATCAAGTTCCTCACTCTCTTCAAATTGAAGAGCAAAACGATCTTGCAACTCTACTAAAAGTACGCGTCCATTAATAAAATACTGATTATTTTCTATTTCCCTAATATCAGCAACTTCATCTGCATCAAACTCATCTCGAATTTCTCCAACTAGCTCTTCTAGTATATCTTCCATTGTTAAAATACCAGAAGTACCGCCATATTCATCTATTACTAGCAGCATATGGACTCTTTCGTGTTGCATCTTTAAAAGAGCTTCTTGTATGCTTGTTACTTCTAACACAACAGGTAAATCCCATATAAACTCTTCCAATTTCAGGTCTCTTCCTGAAACCATATTAGTAAGCATTTTCTTTACATTTACAACTCCAACGATATGGTCTTTATCCCCATCCTCAGTTACAGGGTATCGAGTGTAGTTGTTTTCATCTAACACCTTCACTATATCGTTATAAGTCATATCTTTATTTAAAGTAACAAATTCTGTTCTTGGAACCATAATATCTTTGGCTACTCTCTCATCAAAAGAAAAGACATTCTCCATATATTCAAGTTCTTTCTGATCAATTTCTCCACCTTGATAGCTTTCCACCATAATAATTTTTAGTTCTTCCTCTGAATATGCCTGTTCATGATCAGCAGACTTTATGCCCATAACGCGAAGTACCAACTGCGCAGCACTATTTAATGCCCATATGAAAGGTTTCATAATAGTACCAAACCAATATAAAGGTGGTGCTAACATAAGTGTTAACTTTTCAGAAAATTGAATGGCTAAAGTTTTAGGCGCCATTTCCCCTAACACTACATGAAGAAATGTAACTAATATAAAGGAAATAGCATAAGAAGCAACTGAAGCAACTGAATTAGAGACATTCATCAAATCAAACAATGGATATAATAGTCGTTCTACAGTTGGCTTTCCTAAAGCCCCTAAACCTAAAGCTGTGACTGTAATTCCTAATTGACAAGCTGATAGGTAGTAATCCAGATTTCCAGCTACCTTTTTT
>DATMFU010000023.1:0-7373 GCA_035556015.1 Niallia sp.
AGCTTTTTTCTTTTGTTGAGAAAGTCCAGCCATCATTCTTTTCATACACTTCTTCCGCACCAGTTGAAATAAATGGTTCAAATGCAATTACCATACCATCACGAAGTAAATCTGTGTCCCATGAATCAAAATAGTTTAAAATATGATCTGGTTTTTCATGTAATTGTGTTCCAATACCGTGACCAGTAAGGTTTTTAATTACAGTAAAACCATTCTTTTTAGCTGTATTGTACACAAATTTACCGATTCGATTTTTCTTAGCACCTGGTTTAATACATTTTAAACCCTCTTCAAATGCTTCTTGGGCTGTTTCGCATAATTTTACTAATCTTGGATCACCATTTCCAACTACAATTGATTTTCCTGTATCAGCAAAGTAGCCATTTTTACTAGCTGATACGTCAATATTCACTAAATCGCCCTCTTTAATGACACGGTCACCAGGAATACCATGTGCTACCTCATCATTCACAGAGATACATGTATATCCAGGAAAGTCATACATATCTTGAGGTGCTGATACTGCTCCATGTTCCGCAAACAATTTACCTGCAATTTCATCTAGTTCTTTTGTTGTGATACCAGGAACTGTACTTTTAATTAATTCCTCTCTTATAATACTAACAATTTTACCAATTTCTTTTAAGCCATTAATGTCTTGCTCGTTTTTTACTATCATGTCAAGTCTCCTTGTTTCGATGTTTCTCGATTCTGTCGCGTATATATTATAAGCCAATATTCGCATGAAGTAAAAGAAATAAATTGAAACATCTATAAGCATAAGCCTTTTTACTTATCTTTGTTAGAAATTAATCAAAAACTGCAAGAAACTCCTCAGAGTTTCTTGCAGTTTTATTTAACGAAGCGGACTTTTTATTGTCCTTTGTATTCTCCATTATTTTTTGGAGCTTTTTCTTTTTTCGCTTTATCTTTATGAATTTTATTCGTGTCTGTACTTCCCATCTCATGGGCAAACTCTGTATTCAAGACTGCTGAATCAAATCCTTTTTTATTCTTTTGCTGTGGATCAGACTTTTTATTCTTTTTTGCCATTTTGAACCCTCCTTTTTCGTCTTTATTATGAAAAAGGATAGGTCAAAATATGCTGTTAACTACTTCCATATTTATTTTGAATAAATTCAATCGAACTTTTTATAAACTCTTTTAAAACTTCTATATCATCTATATCTGAAAGTTTATTGATGTATACACAAGATTTACCAGCTTTGTGTTTGCCTAAATTCCCTAAATAGTTGTTTCTGATATTTTCATCTGTTGTTAAATACATACTAAAATTACTTTTACGGGGGGAATAACCTACAATTGCTGCATCTCCTTCATGTCCTGAATCATATTTATAATGATAGGCACCAAAACCAATAATACTCGTCCCCCACATTTTTGGTGGAAAACCACTTGTTTCTGTAAAAATGTCTAATAATTTATAGGCATCTTCTTTCTTAGCTGGGTTTTCTATCGTTTCAATGAATTCGATAACATCTTGATCGGTTTCTTTTGTTTTTAATACATACATGGAAATCCCTCCCTTTTTTTCTATTATAACTCAGGTTCGTCACAATAAATAACCTTGACCATCCAAAAAGGACAAACCAAGGAGTAATATTTTTTATGTACTAGTAAGAATTATGGACATTTAAGTAAAGATATAAAATAAAAGTGTAATGTTTTTATAAATTAATGACGGTTTTATTTTTATAAACTTGCTAAATATTTTTCATATCTTCCTTTATTTTCACATAGCATGTACAAGTACTAGTAAGGGGTGATGAGTGAATAGATGTTTAGTATTTCCATCTTATTTAGCTATATTATATTAGGTCTAACATTAGCAGCACCTATTGGTCCAGTGAACTCTGCAAGAATTGATAAAGGAATTAAAAATGGTTTTTGGCATGCCTGGGTAGTTGGTTTTGGTTCCATGATAGCTGACGGACTCTTTATGTTAATGGTATTTATAGGGATGGTTCATTTTCTGGAAATACCTATTGTTCAAATCTTTCTTTGGCTATTTGGGGGTTTTATTCTTTTATATACAGGGATAGAAAGTATTGTGGGTGCACAAAAAATAAAGCTAGATTCCCTAAGAGGAAAAGATTCCTTATTTAAATGTTTTATAACAGGATTTATCATGTCTATTACAAGCCCTTTATCTATATTATTTTGGCTCGGAATATATGGGTCGGTTTTAGCTAAAACTGCCCAAGAAAACGGGACGAGTTCTCTATTAGTGTATAGTAGTATGATATTCCTCGGCCTTACTTTATGGGATTTCATTGTTGCAGCTTTAACAAATGGATTTAGACGTTTTCTTACCCTTCAGACATTAAAAGGAATTTCAATTGTTTCTGGCTTATCTTTAGTATTGTTTGGTGTTTACTTTGGTTATCAAGGTATTGTTGCTCTATTATTTTAATAAGGCATACGTATTTATATGTCTATTGACTTAGTTATATTTATTAGCAATAACGCTTGATAAATAAAACTAAGTCAATATTAATTATTATTCAGCTAAACACCATACAGAAACACTTTTTTCGTTGACAGGAAAATCACCAAATCCTTCTTCGTCAATCGTAATGTGGTCTTCTCTCGTTTTGGTAAGATCTATCCAAGTCTCCCCACTGCGAGATTTGCCAACAAACATTTTTTTACTTCCCTCTTCTTTATTCGAAATAACTACTGCACATCCGGAATTTTCTATTTCTTCTACCCCATGACGAATCCAACCAATTAGATTAGGATTATCTAAATAATCATCTTGCTCTCCATATGCTTTTTTCTTTCTGGCATATAGTAATGGATCGATGGCTTCTTTCTTTCCTGGTATAGGATTTTTTCCTCCAATACCGTAATAATCACCATAAAATACAGCAGGATATCCATCTTTACGTAGAAGAATTAAGCTGTATGCACTTTGTTTAAACCAATCACCCACCCAAGACTCTAATGATTCATCTGGCTGTGTATCATGATTATCTACAAAGGTAACACAATTTAGTGGATTTTCTTTTACTAATGTCCCATCAAATATAGTAGTTAGATCAAATTCACTTTCTTGTATGGAAGCAGTATGCAAGTTATAGTGAAGGGGAACATCAAATAAATCAATGTGATAATCAGTTTGCTCTAAGAACGTTTGACATTCTTCTAAATCAGCTTTCCAGAACTCTCCAATTAGATAAAAGTCATCTTGTTCTTTTACCATGGAAGCGGCAAAATTTTTAATAAAATCATGATTAATATGCTTTATCGCATCCATTCGGTATCCATTACATTGTAATGTTTCTTTTAGCCATTTCCCCCACTTTATCATTTCTTCTTGTACTAAGGGATTATCATAATCTATATTCGCAAACATTAAATAATCGTAGTTACCGAATTCCTCATCTACTTTTTCATTCCAATCTTTGTTTTCCCCTACGATACGGAAAACTCCTGTTTTTCCTTGTTTGTCATCATAATCTGTTCCATTGAAATGGACAAAACTCCAAATGAAGTCAGAATACTTCCCTTTTCTTCCAGGGAAAGTGAATTTAGTCCACGCTTCAATATCATATGGTTCCGAAATATCTTCTTCACGGTTTTCTGGATTAACTTCAATAGCTTGGAAGACTTCCTTTTCATCTGCGCCTGCTTTATGGTTCATGACAATATCGACATATACATTAATGCCTACATTATGACAAGCCTGTATCGCTTCCAATAATTCTTCCTTTGTACCATATTTTGTGCGTATGCCACCTTTTTGATCAAATTCCCCTAAATCATAGAGATCATAGACGCCATAGCCATTATCATCTTGAGTTACTCCTTTTGTTACAGGAGGAACCCAAACCGAATCAATTCCTGATTCTTTTAATTTGCCTGCCTCATTTCGTAGTCTTGTCCAGTGTGTTCCATCAGCTGTTAAATGCCATTCAAAAAATTGCATCATTGTTTTATTTTCCATTCTCTTCACCCTACTCTATATATTCTAGTTATGAAGTAATTCTACCCATATAAAACGAAGTTGAAGCCTATTTAAATAAAAAATGCTTTAATAGCTATCATTAAAGGGAAAAAACACCTTTTTTATGATTGCTACTAAAGCATAGAATGGAAGATAGTAAATGATAGAATTATTGTTGGGTTTGTCCGAATTCTAATTTAATTTTTTTCAATAGTTCTGGATTTGTTAGTATTTCATAGCCTGTAAGTGCCATAGATTTAGCACCTAATATCATGGCATCACGGCCTTGATCTGACATGGCAGCTTCTCTAAATTCATGGGTATGAAGAGCGTATGGTTCATTGCATATTTTTACATAAGGATGGATGGCAGGAACCATTTGACTTACATTTCCCATATCCATAGAACCTGTTCCATCTTTTTCTTCATTAATCGCATTGCTGTCTACACCCAAGAATTCCAGTTGTTCAGTAAATACTTCAGATAAGGATTCGTTTGTAATCATATCATCATAAGAGAATTCATAATTAGATGTTTTTAGAGTAGCACCAGTTTGTAACGCTGCACCTTCTGCACATTTAATTACTTTTTTAACTAATTCATTAACGTATTCTCTTTTAGCACCGCGAACATAAAATTGGGCAACTGCATAATCAGGAACAATATTAGCTGCTTGTCCACCTTCTTTAATGATTCCGTGTATACGTGTATCTGGAGTAACATGTTGTCTTAAAGCATTAATACTATTAAATGTATGTAAAACTGCATCTAATGCATTAATACCTAAATGTGGACTCGCAGCAGCGTGTGCAGCTTTTCCGAAAAATTCAAATTGAATGGCATCCATTGCAAGGGAAGATCCACTTTTTACAAAATTATCGAGTGGATGAACCATCATCGCAACATCCAATTCTTTGAATATATTATTTTCAGCCATGGTTACTTTTCCGCCTTTTGTTTCTTCAGCAGGTGTACCATAGACGATTATTTTTCCACCAGTATGTTCTATCACTTTGCTTAAACCGATTGCAGCTGCTACTGCCATTGTTCCAATTAGATTATGCCCACAAGCATGACCTAATTCTGGAAGTGCATCATATTCGGCCATATATCCAATAGTGGCACCCGGTTTCCCACTGTCAAAGACCGCTCTAAAAGCAGTTGGGAGATTACATGTTCCTTTTTCCACTTGGAAATTATGTGCTTCTAATGTATCGGTTAATATTTTACTCGCTTTAAATTCCTCATGTCCTAATTCTGGATTTTCCCCAATATAAATACTAATATCTTTAAAAGTAGATTCGTATTTTTCAATTGTATCTAGGATGATTTGCTTCATATTATGCACCTCATTTATTATTTCTTCTACTAGTTTACCATTTTTTTTGAATTACACTAGAACTAATTTTTAGATTAGCGAAATAATTTCAAAAGATTATTTACATATAAAAAAAACTAACGAATGAAAACTTCTTCTTAAAAGTTTCATCCGTTAGAATTTATTGGATCCATTTTAAAACATACTTAAATCATATTTAGTTGCAAGAAGCTCTAATAGCTTTAATCCAGCAACACTATTGCCTTTTTCATCAAGGGCAGGACCAGATAAACCAATTCCAAAACGATTTGGTACAGCACCTAAAATCCCACCAGCAACACCGCTCTTTGCTGGTATTCCAACACGGACTGCGAACTCTCCAGAAGCATTATACATGCCACATGTAACCATAAATGTTTTACAAATTCTTGCTACATAGGCAGGCATCAACTGCTTATTTGTTAATGGTTCCTTTCCATCTAAAGCAAAAATAATTCCAATACGAGCTAAATCTAAGCAATTAACCTCGATAGAACATTGTTTTGTATATAAATCTAATAACTCTTCTACATCTTCATTAATAATTCCATGTTGTTTCATAAAAAAACAGAGAGCTCTATTTAAATGGGAGGTTTCGAATTCTGATTGTGCAACTTCTTTGGAGTAACTTATTTCATTGTTCCCTGATAAGTCTTGAACGAATTGAAGTATTTTTTGGAAACGGTCATCGACAGTATTTCCTGTAATCATGTGGGTAACGGCTAATGCCCCAGCGTTTATCATGGGGTTAAGAGGTTTGGATGGATTGCTCATTTCTAATTTTACAATAGAGTTAAAAGGGTCTCCAGTCGGTTCATACCCTACCTTTTGGAAAACATCTTCTTCTCCTCGTTCCATTAATGCCAGAGCTAAGGTAATTACTTTGGATATACTCTGTAAAGTAATTTTCTTTTCAATACATCCAGCAGAGTAACATGTACCATCCGATTGATAAATAGCAACAGACAGATCATCCGGATTTGCCTTTTTTAAAGCAGGTATGTAATCCGCTACTGCTCCATATTGTGTATACTTTTTTGCTTCTAGCAGTATTTCTTCTAATTCCTCATTCGATTTACAAGGCATTTTTTTCACCAACTTTTCCATTATTTTAATTAAGTAATTAATACCCAGTTTTACTTACATGTTAGTATAAACCATTCGTGTGGATATAGTAATAAAAGAGTAAAAAAATAATTGCATAATATCGTTTATATCCCCCTACTATTTGCTAATGAGAGAAAATAGTAGGGGAATATTATTAATGAGTGGCAATTATTTTTTTACTATCTGTTTCATATAAAATGTTTCTACCTCATTCCAAGTTAATGGTTTACTGAAATAATATCCTTGAACAAGGTCACAGTGATGATTCTGTAAAAAGTGGAGTTGTTCTTTTGTTTCGACTCCTTCAGCAATAACAATAAAGTTCATATTATGTCCCATATCAATAATTGCTTTTGCTAGTGAGCCTTTATGTATAGGATCACTAATATCGTCTATAAAACTTTTATCAATTTTAATAATATCAATTGGTAATGATTTTAAATAACTTAATGAAGAATATCCCATACCAAAATCATCAATGGAGATTAAAAATCCTAATTCCTTTACTTTAGATAATACTAACTTCGCACTTTCAATGTTCTGCATAATCGTTTCCGTTATTTCTAATTCTATATTAGCAGTGTTAAGATTTAATCTATTAATTTCTTCTTTTAGGAAATTGATAAATTCACTGTGTTGGAATTGTCTTGCAGAAATATTTACTGCCATTTTTATTGAGGTTGCACCACAATCATCCCACTTCTTTTTTTGCGTAAATGCTTCTGTAATAACCCACTCTCCAATGGATAACATTAAGTTTGTTTCCTCTGCTATAGGAATAAATTCAGTTGGTGAGATGGAACCATATTTGGAATGATTCCACCTTAGTAATGCTTCCACTCCTGTCACTTTCCCTGATTTTACATCAATTTGTGGTTGATAATGTAATTGAAGTTCTTTATTCAAAATAGCTTTTCTAAGGGCCATTTCCAATTCCAT
>DATMFU010000024.1:0-5669 GCA_035556015.1 Niallia sp.
GATCGAAAAGAAGAATGGATTTATTGTCCTTCTCAAATTTTTCAAGCAAAGTATCTTATGTCACCTCCAGATATAGAGAATACTACTGATGACTTAGAAGAAATGGAGAATGTCCCTTTTAATCAAGAGAATATTTTCGCAAAAAAACAAGAGTTATTTCATCACCTTCAGCTAGATGAGAAGCTTTTTAAGCGATTATTATTTGCTTGTATTTCAGCGGTGGCAGAAAATAAACGTGTCTATATTTCTTTCCAGTCGGCAACATCTGATCAAAACAAATATGCATTATGGTTATTAGAGTTACTTTATACATATCTACCATATGAGATTCGTAAACGCTTTGGAGCAACAACCTTTTATAATGAACCAGTCATAAAAGAAAATGTTCATGTCATGTTTGTTGAGCCAGGTAGTATAAGACTGCGTAATAAAGCAGTCGATCAGCAATATATATTTGATTTATCCCTTCAAAAGATTAATGGAGTAGATAATGAAGTAGATAATTACGAGTTTTTAAACTATGCATATAGTGCGCTGGAAACTGCTATGGAACTGGATGAGTTTTTTGTTTATTGTGACCGAGCTTTAAAAGGATTAAGTATACAGCAAAAGTTAGATATTCATACATACAATGATTTATATCTGTTATTCTTCCTGGAAAAATTAGATTACTATTTTTATGATGTAGATAAAGTTATGATCTTAGAGATATTGTATAACTTCCTGCAAAAAAACCATCGTGAAAAAGTAGAGCTGGTGAATATATTCTCTAAACTCTTGCATAGAGAAGAACGCATGAAAGATGGTTCTAATGTGTTAGAGTATATGCGCTATGTTTTAGAGATTCAGAAAATAGTTGAACAAGTTGATGTAGTAGAATTCACGGTTAAAACTATTGCTTATTATGATGGAGAATCTGTCGCGAAGGATTTATGGGACCTCTTAGAAGGGTATCAAGAAACTTTTTATCAAGTATTATCCTATATTAGTGACATCTTTTCTTATGGTGAAACCATTGATGAGTATCTAAAACATAAATTTAGTTTGCATCATTCCCTGGAAAAGGTACTCAAGAATATACAGACTTTGTTAAGTGCGAATTCTTCTTTTGAGCATAATGCCTTTTTCTTAAAATGGACGAAAAATCGTTTAGTAAATGAAGTAAAGAAAAGTAGTCGGCCGATTACGGCTGTAGCTAAGATGGTTAACTATTTCCAAGAATCTTTTTTATTTCATTCATATAGAAAAATGGTACTTCCGGAAGTGAAGGGACAGTTGCTTGTTCAAGTACAATTGGAGAAGATTGGAATAGATGATGTTCAGCATTTTGGAGAAATTTTTTTACGAGAAAGAGAAGATTATAGTTTTACTCTAAAAGGCTGGGAAAAGGAAAAATATGAAATTTTAGAGGCACTATATACCTTTTTCTTCTTACCGTTAGATCAAATCACTTCTTTTTTTCGGATGGCAAGCACTCCAATTAAGGGAAAGGCTAGTGATTTAGCACAGGAAATAATAAAGGAAAATGGTTTATTTAAACCCTATGAGCGTTTTCTTTTACTTTTTCCTGGAGGAATGGAAGAAGTCGAGTATCGCCAAGTATTTTCCTATATGGCAATATATGGTACAGAAAAGGAAATGCTTGAATATATTGAATGGTCTTTTAAGAAATTTAGTACGCATACAAGATATCAAAATGCGCTAAAGGACTATTTAGTATCTGATCGAAACTCGATATGGAAGAAAAAAGAAATGCAAAAAGAATTGGCAAATATTCGTTCCCAATCTTTAAAAAAACTGCTAAAAGATGTACGAAAACGTACCTCTCATCCAGTAGTGCGCTTTGTTCGTAAGTATGGTCTGCCATTAATCATTATTATTTTATTAGTTGGTGGATATTTCACCCTTTATTAATAAGAAGACTTTTCTTTGTTTGGTTATTCTGTACAAGGAAAAGTCTTTTTTTTGGATTGAATTATTTAGAATTTTCCGATAAATATATTGATTCAGAATAGCCCTCCTTCTATAGTAGTTTATATAGAAGAAAAGGGGATGAATAGATGTTACACTTTGATCCATTATATAATCCATATCCTTCAAAGAGAAATACCGTATATGCCAAAAAAGGTATGGTAGCAACCTCTCAACCTCTTGCTGCTCAAGCAGGATTAGATATGTTAAAACAAGGTGGAAATGCCATTGATGCAGCAATTGCAACGGCTGCCTGCCTTACGGTTGTAGAACCAACCTCTAATGGTATTGGTGGTGATGCATTTGCTCTTGTTTGGATAAATAATAAGCTCCATGGCCTAAATTCAAGTGGTCCCTCTCCTCAATACATTTCTATAGAAGCAGTAAGAAAAGCAGGATATACAGAAATGCCAAAATACGGGTTAACACCTGTTACCGTGCCTGGTACCCCAGCTGCCTGGGTTGAGTTGTCAAAACGTTTTGGAAAGCTACCTCTTAGTGAAGTGTTAAAACCAAGCATTCAGTATGCAAAAGAAGGATATCCAGTATCCCCAACATTAGGACATTTTTGGAAGAGTGCATATGAAACCTTTTCTCTACACTGTAATGGCGAGGTACATGAAGAATGGTTTAGAACGTTTGCTCCAGGGGGAAAGCCTCCAGAAATAGGAGAAATATGGCGTTCTGTCCATCATGCAAGAACGCTACAATTAATCGCAGAAACAAATGGAGAAGCTTTCTATAAGGGAGAGATTGCTGAAAAGATAGACGCATTTTCTAAACTTCATGGGGGATATTTACGTAAAGAAGATTTAGCAGCCTTTTCCCCTGAATGGGTAAATCCTATTTCTGTCCATTATAAAGGATACGATGTTTGGGAAATACCACCAAATGGTCAAGGATTAATCGCTTTAATGGCCCTTAATACACTAAAAAATGATCATCATTTGGCTAAAGATCTACCAGAAACATACCATTTGCAAATTGAAGCGTTAAAACTTGCCTTTAGTGATGGTTTAAAATATATTACACAATTAGATAAAATGAGCACGAAAGTCGAAGATTTACTATCAGATACATATGGAAAAGAAAGAAGAAATCTTATTCATGATTTTGCTCTAGAACCAAAGCCAGGAGATCCACCTAAAGGCGGAACGGTGTATTTAGCTACTGCAGATGAAGAAGGAAATATGGTTTCTTATATTCAAAGTAACTATATGGGGTTTGGATCAGGAGTAGTTGTACCAGAAACAGGAATCGCTTTGCAAAATAGAGGGCATGGTTTTAGACTAGATCCCAATCATGAAAATGCTCTAGAACCTGGAAAGAAAACCTATCATACGATCATTCCAGGATTTATTACAAAGGGCAAAGAAGCGGTAGGACCATTTGGAGTAATGGGCGGATTTATGCAGCCACAAGGACATTTACAAGTAGCCATGAATTTAATTGATTTCGATTTAAATCCACAGATGGCATTAGATGCCCCCCGTTGGCAATGGACGGAAAAGAAAAACATTCTCTTAGAACCAGGATTTCCAATACATATCGCTCATGCTTTAGTGAGAAAGGGACATCATATTGAATGGGCTCTTGATTCAGGTTCATTTGGTCGTGGAGAAATTATTATACGAACCAAAAATGGCGTTCTAGCAGGAGGAACAGAATCACGGACAGATGGCAGTATCGCATCTATGTAACAAATAATGAATGAAGAGTAACTAGTCTTTATATAAGAGTAGTTACTTTTTTTTATTAGGTGTAAAGGAACGCCTAGGCAGAGAAAATGGAATAGGAAGAGATTTTTGCTATGATAGAAAGGAATTCAATTTAGAAAGAAGGAAGGATACTTATGCTTTATATTAATGGAAAATGGTGTGAAGCTATTTCAGGTGAAACCTACCCAGTCTATAATCCTGCAAATGGAGAAATGGTGAGGAAGGTTGCGAAAGGGAGTAAAGAGGACGCCTTCCTAGCTATAAATGCTGCTACAAGTGCTTTTTCTTCTTGGTCGAAGCAAACTGCAAAAGAAAGATCTAAGTATTTAAAGCAAGCAGCAGATATAATTCGAACAAAAGTCGATAATTTGGCTACCTTAATTACAACAGAAATGGGAAAACCATTAGCTGAAGCAAAGGGAGAGGTACAGTTAGCAGCTGACTACCTAGAATGGTATGCAGAGGAAGGAAAACGAATTTATGGTGACACGATCCCTGCAAGTTCACAAACTAAGCGGATCTTTGTACTAAGACAGCCAGTAGGTGTTGTCGGTGCTATCACTCCATGGAATTTTCCAATAGCGATGATTGCTAGAAAAATAGCACCAGCTCTTGCTGCCGGATGTACAATTGTTCTGAAACCTGCTGAGTCCACTCCATTAACTGCTATAGAAGTTTTGAAAATTTTTGATGAAATTGGATTGCCGGAGGGTGTTATTAATTTAGTTCATGGTAATGCTCCAGAAATTGGCGATGCTATGATGGAGAGTAAGGTGGTAAGAAAAATTACCTTTACTGGCTCTACAAAAGTAGGAAAAGAACTAGCTGCTAAAGCTGCAAATACAATGAAGAAAATTTCCATGGAGCTAGGTGGACATGCCCCATTTATTATTTTTAACGATGCCGATTTAGAAAAGGCTGCTGATGGCGTAATAGCAAGTAAGTTTCGTAATGCAGGACAAACCTGTGTATGTACAAATCGAGTTTATGTGCAAAAAGGTGTTGCAAAAACATTTGCTGATATCTTGAAAAAGAAGATGACCAAGTTAGTTGTCGGAAATGGTTTGGATCCAAAAGTTACTATTGGTCCACTAATCAATGAATCAGCTATTGAGAAAACAGAAAAACATGTTCAAGATGCCATCACAAAAGGAGCCACTATTGTCTCAGGCGGTAAAAAACCAGAAGAAGAAACGTTGAAAAAGGGATATTTTTATGAGCCAACCATTCTTTTAAATGCTACCCATGAGATGCAAATTGCAACAGAGGAAACATTTGGCCCTGTTGCTCCTATCTTTGAGTTTAATTCAGAGGAAGAAGTTATTAAATACGCTAATGATACAGACTACGGACTAGCAGCCTATTTTTACACAAATGATGTATCACGTGTATTCCGTATGTCAGAAGCATTAGAATATGGAATTGTGGGAATTAATGATCCACTTCCAACTACAGCGCAAGCTCCATTTGGTGGTATGAAAGAATCAGGAGTAGGGAGAGAAGGAGGCAAATACGGAATAGAGGATTATTTGGAATATAAGTATTTGTCTATGGAATTAAATATTTAAAAATAGTATTTTCATTCCCATGAAATAAATGAATTATGTAAGATTAGGACAACTGCCAAAATAAACAGGAAGTTAAAACTTCTTATATTTTGGCAGTTGTTTTTATTTAGTCACTTTCATCATTAGTAATATATTTGCAAATATTCCGTTACAACCCTTCTGTTTTTTTATAAAGAAAGGAGTAAATTATACCAGTTAGAGGTTCGAGTAATTTAGGATGAAATCCTGTAAAAGATGTCAAACTAGAAGAACGAGCTAAATCGAGTGAAGTTCAATTTGAATTACTTATTCTATATTTCAGTGAAAATTATCTACGTGTAACTGTTCAAGTTATAACTAACAAAAAAGGTATATGCCTGAGCGATTTGTTACTTTATTGAATAGAAAGGAAAATGTGTATGAATAAAGTAGA
>DATMFU010000025.1:0-3952 GCA_035556015.1 Niallia sp.
TACATCGTCACATGGGCGTTTGGCCATTTACTACAATTGAAAGATGCAAAAGAATATGATGAGAAAATGGCTTCTTGGAAACTCGATCATTTTCCATTTATTCCAAAAAAATTTCAATATAAAGTGAAAAGTGATCCGAAGAACAGAGATAACCCTGATAGGGGTGCGGAAAAACAGCTGAAAATAATACATTCTTTGATGAAAAGAAAAGATGTGGATACGATTATATCTGCTTGTGACTATGATCGTGAGGGTCAACTTATTGGAGATAGTATTATTTATAATTTAAGAACACAAAAAGAAGTTTATCGTTTGTTATTGAATGAGTGGACACCTGATGAAGTCTTAAATGGTTTAAAGAACATCCGCTCCAATATGGAATTACGTCCCTTGCAAGATGCTGGTGTAAGTAGGCAATGGGCAGATTGGTTAATTGGAATCAATCTCACCTCTGTTGCAACGCTTAAATATCAGAAAGGAAAAGGGAAAGCTTTAAATATTGGTCGTGTTTTGTTACCTACATTAAAAATTATTTATGACAGAGATAATGAAATAAAAAATTTCAAACCAGAAACGTATTTTAAACTGCAATCGACCTTTATAACACAAGATGGGAACTCATATAGTGGCACATATGTAGAGAATAAAGAGGATAAATTTACAGATGAATCTTATTTAAATAACCTAGTTGATCAATTAACAGGACAAGTTGGAATTATTAGGGATAAGAAAGTGCAGTTAAAGCGAGAATATCCCCCATACCTCTTTAATCTTTCTAATTTACAAGGATATATTACTAGTAAGTACAAGGGATGGACTGCTGATAAAGTTTTAAAGGTTGCACAAAGCCTCTATGAAAAAAAGTATATTACGTACCCTAGAACAGCAAGTAGTGCTTTGGAAGAGAGCTTGATTTCAAAAACACAAAAAGTAGTAAATCTTTTATCCGCAAATTTACCATATAAAGATGAGATTAAATTTTTTCCCTCTAAACGGGTTTTTGATAATAAAAAGGTAGAAAGTCATAGTGCTATCATTCCTACTTATGTCATTCCAAAAAAATTGAGTGGCGATGAAGAAAAGGTTTATGAGGCTATTAAAAATCGACTTCTTATGCAATTTATGCCAGTTGCAGAATATGAAGAAACTAAAATAGAAACAGTGATTAACAAGGCTGAAAAAGATTATACTTTCCATACAAAAGGAAAAGTACAGCTTGTTGAAGGTTGGAAAAAAGTAGAGAAAATTAAATCAAAAGATGTAATGTTACCTTCTGTTCAGATAGAGGAGGAAGTCTTCGCAAAGCATCTAGAGACAACTTCACATACTACACAACCGCCAAAAGAGCATACGGAGAAAACACTTCTTCGATTAATGGAAACATGCGGAAAGAGTTATGAATCTGATAATGAAGAAGATGTAATGGCCATTTTAAGTGGGTTTAGCATAGGAACCCCAGCAACTAGAGCCGAAACGATAAAAAAATTAAAGGATATTGGATATATCGAAGCGCAAGGTAAAAATTTAGTCTGTACAGAGCTGGGTAGAAAGTTAGTAGAGACTTTTCCAATTAAAGAATTATTTAATTTAGATTTTACAGGGAGATTAGAAAAAGCATTATTCGATATTGAAAAGGGAACATTTACTAAACAAGACTTTATGAATATTATTTATGATTTTACTACTAATTCCGTCGAAACAATAAAGCACGAAGACGGTATTATTATTCAAGAAGTAACACGTGAAGTGAAAGCAAAAGAAAATCTTGGGAAATGTCCACTCTGTGGTCATGCAGTCATAGAAGGAACAAAAGGATATGGATGCAGTAACTGGAAGAATGGATGTAAATTTGTCATCTGGAAAAATGATAAATTTTTAGCAACAATGAAAAAGAAACCAACAAAAACCATGGTTAAGTCATTATTAAAGAATGGGAAGGCCACTGTAAAGGGATTTGTTAGTAAAAAAGGAAATAAGTTTGACGCAGTTTTAAAATACGAAAAAAATGAAGATAACGAATATTTCAGTTGGAAAATGGAATTCGAGAAATAATATGCTAAAATAGAAGAATCGACTGACTTTATTATGATAATTAAATTTTCGCTATATTTATCATAAAGTACTAAAATTACGCAATAGGCTTATATAAATTACTGTTTATATAAATTTGCTTTGATTAATAAGGAGGGGTTGTATTGCCGACACCAAGTATGGAAGACTATATAGAACGAATTTACAACTTAATTGAAGATAAAGGATATGCTCGTGTTTCAGATATCGCAGAAGGTTTATCTGTACATCCCTCCTCTGTAACAAAAATGGTTCAAAAATTGGATAAAGATGAGTATCTTGTTTATGAGAAATATAGAGGTCTAGTTTTAACTCCGAAAGGAAAGAAAATTGGAAAACGGTTAGTTTATCGTCATGAACTATTAGAGCAATTATTAAGAAGTATTGGTGTAAAAGAAGAAAATATATATAACGATGTCGAGGGCATTGAACATCACTTGAGTTGGGATTCAATTGATCGAATTGGTGATTTAGTACAATTCTTCGAAGAAAACCCGGAATATATAAAAGAGCTAAAGATGATACAACAACGAAATGAGCAAATAGATTAAGGGAAAAAGGGGTTATGTATAGATTCTATCTCTCGTTTTAAAGGATAGTATTCTATTACTAGATAACCCTTTTTTTACTTTCATGAATAATAGATTGATGGAGGATGGTAGATTTACACTAGTTGGTTATTTGAAGGAAGAATAAATGTCTGGGAAACTTTCGAAGTTATCTACAATCATATTGGTAAATGTCTCATTATCACTTACCTCCTTCATTTCTACTCCATCAATTACCCCTGATTCAATTTCTAATATAGCTTTTCTATAAGATATAATTCTTCCCATAGATGTTTTAAAGTTGATAATATCTCCCATTTTATTTCTTTCCACAGCAATTATCTGTTCCATTTTATCCATCTCCTTTAAGTTGTTTACCATTCCTATTAAAGTTTAGTATGTACATTATTTACCAAAATACTCTTAATATTTTTCTGAATAATAGGAATTTGTCGATTATACTATATTTATTTCCTATAAATTCCATCGTATAATAATTCTATGAAGGAGTGAGGAACGAATGGGGAGATATTCCTTAAATGAATTTGTAGAGAAGACAGAACAGCAAGATAAAGGAGAAGGGCTGTTTGAATTGGAAACGGAAAGATTACTAGAAATTAATCTAGAAGACCGAATTTGGGCTAAAGCAGGTAGTATGATTTCATACAGAGGAAATATTAAGTTTACTCGAGAAAGTATTTTAGAACATGGAATTGGAAAAATGTTCAAAAAGGCATTAACAGGAGAAGGAACATCCTTAATGAAAGCAGAAGGTCAAGGTAAACTTTATCTTGCTGATCAAGGAAAAAAAATCTCTATCATTCAATTAGCGGGAGATTCTATTGTCGTTAATGGAAATGATTTATTAGCATTTGAACCCTCTATTCAATGGGATATTAAATTAATGAAAAGAATAACGGGGATACTTTCAGGTGGTTTATTTAATGTACGTTTATCGGGTAGAGGAATGATAGCCATCACTTCTCATTATGAACCATTAACTTTAAAAGTAACACCTTCAAGTCCCGTTTTTACTGATCCAAATGCAACAGTAGGTTGGTCTGGCCATTTACAGCCAGAGTTTGTTACAGATGTCACTTTGAAGTCTTTTTTTGGTAGAGGTAGTGGAGAATCAATACAAATGAAGTTTTCAGGTGAGGGGTTTGTTATCGTTCAACCATTTGAAGAAGTTTATTTTTCAAATGATAGAAATAGCAATGGGTAATAAAATCTTGATGTTAGAAGCTTAAAAATTTATATAATATACTAATAAAGACTAAACGATAGGAATATATATCGTTTAGTCTTTATTTTTTTTGAGTATTCTTCCAATC
>DATMFU010000026.1:0-11748 GCA_035556015.1 Niallia sp.
TCAAAAAAGTATAATAGCACAGATAATGCATAAAGAATAATGGTAAGTTCATGAAGCCTAGTCATAAATATATCCTGCATATATGGTTCCCCTTTGAGCAGAAAAGAACGAATATCGTATAAATGAGTATTTTTTCATTTATAACACTGTTCCATCATATCATTTTCATTCACTGTATAGCTATAATGTCCTATTCATACTTGGACAGAGGGCTGTATCACAGGAGCAAATGCTTCAGTACTTTTTTCTCTCTCGTTACTCTTTGATTCTTCTATTTGATCCAGATTAAAAATTTTCTTAAAAAGAATCAATGATTGCTCTGCATCTGGTAAAGATGCTAATTCTTTTGCTTGTAGTATCGGATCTTTTAACATTTGGTTAATAATACTTTTAGTGTGTTTATTTATTACTTTCCTATCGCGATCACTTAAATGAGGGAGCTTTCTTTCAAGACTTTGCATCGTTTCTCCCTGGATTGCAAGAGCCTTTTCACGTAATGCAGATATCACTGGTACAATTCCTAATAAATGTAACCATTGATTAAATTCGCTAATCTCCGCTTCTATCATTAACATAATTTTCTCTGCTTCTTTTTGACGCTCTTGAAGATTTGCTTCTACAATTCCCTCTAAATCATCTATATCATAAAGAAAGACGCTTTCTAATTCTGCTATCATAGGATCTAAGTCTCGAGGAACAGCTATATCCACCATAAACAATGGATTTCCTCTACGAATTTTGTCCACTGCATTCATCATTGTCTTTGTAATAACAAAATTTTTAGCACCTGTTGAACTAATCACAATATCTGCATCAATTAATGCACATTGTAACTCATTTAAAGGTTTCGCAATTCCTTCAAAACGATTAGCAAGTACTTCTGCCTTCTCAACTGTACGATTAATAACGGTGACATTTTTAGCACCATTACTATAAAGATTTTGGATTGCTAGTTCTCCCATTTTCCCTGCACCTAAAATAAGAACATTCTTATTAGCTAGTGTGCCAAAAATCTTTTTAGCTAGCTCAACCGCTGCATAGCTTACAGACACAGCATTTGCACCAATATCCGTCTCTGTATGTGCCTTTTTGGCTAATGTTATTGCTTGTTTAAACAACTGATTAAAAACCGTTCCAGTTGATTTAATAGACTGCGCTTCTAAAAAGCTAGTGCGAACCTGTCCAAGAATCTGTGTTTCACCAACAACCATTGAATTCAAGCCACAAGAAACTTGGAAAAGATGATTTAGTGCTCCATCTTGTTCATACACAAACAAATAGGGAACAAAATCATTTTGTTCCAACTGAAACCATTCTGATAAGAATTGCTTTATATAAAAACGACCAGTGTGGAGTTGATCCACCACTGCATATATTTCAGTACGATTACATGTAGAAATAATCACATTTTCTAATATACTTTTTTTATTTTGTAATTGAGTCATCGCTTCCCCTATTTGCGTAGGTTCAAAAGTTAAACGTTCACGAATCTCAACTGGGGCCGTTTTATAATTTAGTCCAACTACTACTATATGCATTTATCAATGACACCCCCGTAAATTAATTACAACTTACTATTTTAACCAAAGATTATTTTATAATAATTATTATTATGTAGTTATTATAACAAACTTTTGTCACAAATGTGTATGAAAATGATCACTAATTATGAACAAATTGTGAATTCCTATGGTAATATATAGTATGGAAATGGAATCAAGATTTATACTTATGTTATTTGCTAGTATTAGTAATTTATACATAAAGAAGAAATTATATAAGTGGATTGATATATTTACCTAAAATAATCATTTACTAAAATGTACACTATCAAATAATCCAAAGGTATTCAAGAAAAGATTACTGGAAGTGGAGGAATTATGAAAACGCAAAAGTGGTTCTCTGGTATCGCACTCATTGGATTTGGCTTATATTTCATTTTACAAAATGTTAATCATTCCCTATCATCTGATTTATTTAGTTGGCCAACACTTCTTCTGATTGTTGGTGTTGCTTTTTTATTTCAAGGTTATGGTGGTAAGGATTACTATTCTATTTTACCTGGTGTGATTTTAACAGGATTTGGACTTCACTTTCATTTAGTGAATAAACTAGCAATTTGGCCAGACCATACAGGTACCTTTGTACTTATCATAGCACTTGGATTTATACTACAAAATCTAAAGACTGGACAAGGATTGCTAAATGGCATTCTATTTTTATTATTAGCAATACTCCTCCTTTTCTATCAAGAAATTATAGGTTCACTCACTTTTATTAACCTTAGTTCGAAAACATTAAACAATATCATTCCCATCCTATTTATTTTGGTAGGAGGATATTATTTACTATCTAAAAATAAAAAATAGAGATTTTCTCCAAAAAAAATGTCCCAAAACATTATTCCAACCTCTGTTCACAACCTATTTATTCGTAGTTTTTATATGGCTACTATTATAGATGCTGTTTATGAGGTTTGATTTTGTTGAGGGACACCTAGGAGAGTATCTCTATTTTTATTTTGCAGCTAAATGCTCAAGTAGGGACCATACTTTATCCTTACCTTCTCCTGTTTCAGAAGAGAATAGAATTAAATAATCCTCTTCACTAAGCTCTAATGTTTCTCTTGTGACTTTCAAATGTTTTTGCCATTGTGATTTAGAAATCTTATCTGCTTTTGTCGCAATAATAACACAAGGGATATTATAGTGTTTTAAAAAGTCGTACATTAGAATATCATCAGCAGTTGGCGGATGACGTAAATCTGTAATTAAGATAACAGCCTTTAATTGTTCTCTTGATGTAAAATATGTTTCCAGCATTTTACCCCATGCTGCTCTTTCAGACTTTGAAACCTTTGCATACCCATAACCAGGTACATCTACAAAATGCATGATCTCATTTATCAAATAGAAGTTTAAAGTTTGGGTTTTTCCCGGTTTTGAAGATATACGAGCTAATGCTTTACGTCCAAGCATTCTATTGATAAACGATGATTTCCCCACATTCGATCTACCTGCTAGAGCAAATTCAGGAATATTGTCTTCTGGGTATTGACTTGGTTTTACTGCACTAATCACTATTTCTGCTTTATTTACTTTCAAAGATTTACACTTCCGTTCAATGCGTGTTTTAATACTTCATCTACATGGGAGACTAAGATAAAGTCTAAATCCTCCCGTATACTTTCCGGTATATCATCTATATCCTTGGCATTATCTTTTGGAATGATAATGGTTTTTAATCCAGCCCGATGTGCGCCTAGCGATTTTTCCTTTAAACCACCGATTGGGAGGACCCTACCTCTAAGCGTCACTTCTCCAGTCATTCCCACTTCTTTCTTAATTGTTTTTCCAGAAAGAGCGGAAACAAGAGCAGTTACCATTGTAATACCAGCAGATGGACCATCCTTAGGAACTGCACCCTCTGGAACATGGATATGAATATCATATTTCTCATGAAAATCAGTGTCAATACCTAATTGTTCTGACTTAGAACGGATATAGCTAAATGCTGCTTGCGCCGATTCTTTCATAACATCGCCTAATTTACCCGTTAGCACTAATTTTCCTTTACCAGGAGCTAGAGATACTTCTATTTGCAATGTATCTCCACCGACAGTTGTATAGGCTAAACCAGTTGCCACTCCTACTTGATCCTCTTCTTCTGCTTGACCATAATGGAAGATTGGCTTTCCTAAAAATTCTTCTATATTTTTACTAGTAATAATAATCTTTTTCTTTTCAGTAGAAACAATTATTCTTGCTGTTTTACGACAAATAGTAGCCAATTGTCTTTCTAAGGATCTTACTCCTGCTTCGCGAGTATATACACGAACTATTCTTTGAATAGCTTCTTCACGAACTTGAAGCTGACCTTTTGTTAAACCATGTTCTTTTATTTGTTTTGGAAGCAAATGATCTTTGGCAATATTTACTTTTTCTAATTCTGTGTATCCTGGAATAGTAATTATCTCCATACGGTCACGTAAAGGACCAGGTATAGTTGATAAATCATTTGCTGTAGCGATAAACATGACATTGGATAAATCATATGTTTCTTCAATATAATGATCACTGAAATTATGATTTTGCTCAGGGTCTAACACTTCAAGCATTGCTGCAGATGGATCACCTCGGAAATCATTAGACATTTTATCAATTTCATCTAATAAGAAAACTGGATTGATTGTTTCCGCTTTTTTCATCCCTTGAATAATTCTTCCTGGCATCGCTCCAACATAAGTTCTTCGATGTCCTCTTATTTCAGACTCATCCCTTACGCCACCCAAGGAAATACGGACAAAGTTTCGATTTAATGATCGCGCAATTGATTTTGCAAGACTTGTTTTTCCTACTCCTGGAGGTCCTGAAAGACAAAGAATAGGCCCTTTAAGTGAATCCGTTAATTTCTGAACAGCTAAATATTCTAGAACTCTTTCCTTCACTTTTTCTAATCCATAGTGATCTTCATTTAAGATTTTTTCTGCTTTTATTAGATCTAAATCATCTTCCGTACCAGTAGTCCATGGTAAAGCAAGAAGCCAATCGATATAATTGCGGATAACAGAACTCTCAGCAGAAGTCGAAGGAATCTTCTCATAACGGTCTAGCTCTTTAAGAGCAGTAGCTTTTACATGATCTGGCATACCAGCACCTTCGATTTTTTCTAACAGAGTGCTGACTTCTCCACTTTTTCCGTCTTTATCTCCAAGCTCTTTTTGAATAGCCTTCATTTGTTCACGTAGATAGTACTCTTTTTGAGTACGTTCCATCGATTTCTTAACCCGTTGGCCAATCTTTTTCTCTAGATTGAGTACTTCTTTTTCATTTTGAATAATATCAATAACAATATTCATTCTGTCTTTATGATCAAGCGTTTCTAATATTCTTTGTTTTTCCTTTAATTTAATCGGTAAATGTGAGGCGATTATATCTGCCATTCTTCCCGGTTCTTCCATATCAGAGACACTTGCATATGTTTCATGGGAAATCTTTTTGGAGATTTTTATGTATTGTTCAAAATACTGCAGCATCGTTCTCATCAATGCTTCATCTTCCACATCTTTGATACCATCTTCTTCATAAAGCTTAAGACTTGCTGCGAAGTATTTTTCTTCCTCCACTAGCTCTTGTAATTCTGCCCTTTGAATTCCTTCAACTAATACTCGAATGGTTCCATTAGGCAATTTTAACATTTGCTTAACTTTTGTTAATGTTCCCATCTTGTATAAGTCATCTTCACCAGGTTCATCAATATCTATATCTTTCTGCATTGTTAGAAAGATTAAGTGGTCTTCTACCATTGCTTTTTCAAGGGCTTGCACAGATTTATCCCGGCCTACATCTAAATGAAGAACCATCGTTGGATAAACAAGCAAACCTCGAAGCGGCAGGAGGGGTACTATATTATTTTTATTTTCCTCCATGACGTTGCACCTCCAGCTTTAAAAAATCCCTTTTCCATTAGCACTAGACATACGTTAAGCACGGACTTTCTAATTCCTGTAACATCATGCCTAAAGCAAATAATAATACTTTGTACAATTCTATCTTATTTATAAGAAAGTGTCTATTAACTAGAGTTATTAGACCGGATTTCAGAATAGAACCATTCCAAAAAATAATCATCCACAAGTATAGTATTTAAATAAAAGTTCATAATTATGTCAGTGAAAATAAATAACGAATGATATCTATTATATAATAATTTCCACCCTTTATAAATTAATAAAACAAGAAACCAAACAAGGAACAACAAACGAATTTCAATAAAGAAAGGGCGTCCAAAAGTAAAGGTTATTGATTCCACAATCCATTATTCCACCTAAATAGTAATTAAATTTATTAATATACCACTAATAATGGAATCATACTTGTAAAATCATCCTTTTTTGGAACACCCTTATGATATTTGCTATTATGTAAGACATTAAATACTTTCTTTTTTTGTAAATTGTGCATTACTTGCAGGTATTGCTTCTTCCGACATCTCTTCTTTAACTAAGGCATGCTCTAACACTTCATTTAAAGTATCTACTGGAATGATGGTAATGTCTTTAATTTCTTGCAATATCGACTGCATGTTTTCTCTTGGGATTATTACCTTTTGTACTCCTGCATCTTTTGCTGCTTTAATCTTTGCCAGCACTCCACCTATTGGTTTTACATTACCATGAATGCTAATTTCACCTGTCATGGCAACCTTATGATCAACAGGTTGTTTGTAAATTGCGGAATAAATGCCTGTTGCCATAGATATTCCAGCAGAAGGGCCATCAATTGGTACTCCTCCTGGGAAATTTACATGAATATCGTATTGATCGGCAGGAACATCCATTGAACGTAGAACAGTAATAACATTTTCTATAGATCCTCTTGCCATACTTTTTCTTCGAATAGATTTACCTTGACCACCTATGCTTTCTTCCTCAACGATACCAGTAATATTTATCGTACCTTTTTTATCTTTAGCAGGAATTACTGTCACTTCTATTTCTAACAATGCACCAATATTTGCACCTGTAACTGCTAAACCATTCACGGAACCAATTAATGATTCAATATTTATTTTTCTCTCCATTCTAGGAGAGAGTTGACTTGAATTGATAACCCATTCTAATTCTTCATCCTTAATATAATCTCTATCTTCTCCAATTGCTAATCCTGCTGAAATCTGAATAATATTAACCGCCTCACGACCATTTCTAGCATAGTCAGAAAGTGTATGTAAGGCATAATCACTAATAGATAATTTTACTTTATCCGCGGCCTTCTTACCAATTGTAATTACTTCTTCTTTTGTTAGTTCTCTAAAAAAAACTTCCATACATCTAGATCGAATTGCTGGTGGAATTTCGTTAGGCGTTCTTGTAGTAGCACCAATCAACCTAAAATCTGCAGGCAATCCATTTTTAAAAATATCATGTATATGTTTAGGTATTTGTGTATTTTCTTCATTATAATAAGCACTTTCTAAAAAAACTTTACGATCTTCTAGTACTTTTAAGAGCTTGTTCATTTGGGTTGGATGTAACTCTCCTATTTCATCAATAAATAAAACTCCACCGTGAGCATTTGTTACAGCACCTTGTTTCGGTTGAGGTATTCCTGCTTGTCCCATCGCTCCTGCTCCCTGATAAATGGGATCATGAACAGAACCAATTAAAGGATCAGCAATTCCTCTTTCATCGAATCTTGCTGTTGTAGCATCTAATTCCACAAAAACAGAGGTAGGTTTAAAGGGAGAACGACCATTTCTTTTAGCTTCTTCTAGAACTAGCCTTGCTGCTGCTGTCTTCCCAACTCCTGGGGGACCATAGATGATCACATGTTGAGGATTTGGACTACATAGTGCAGCTTTTAATGACTTAATTCCATCCTCTTGCCCTACTATATCTGCAAAACTTTGTGGTCTCACTTTCTCTGATAATGGCTCTGTTAACGAGATAGAACGCATTTTCCTTAGTTGATCCATTTCTTTTTTCGACTCACGATCAATGGATACTTTCTGCGTACGCTGACTTTTTAGCAAGTTCCAAAAATAGAGTCCGATTATTATCCCAAAAAACAATTGTACAAATAGCGCTATCTCCGCCCAACTCATAATATGTACCTCCTGAACCATTGTTGTATTTTCTTTTAGGCTTTTTAAATAGTTGTTCATTATTATTAGAAAGTCTTAATAAACTTCTTCTCTCTTAAGAAATAGTATCTCCTTTCCCTAGATGGAATAAACAAGATTTATTATAAAATAATGGAAGAAAAATGAAGGGTAAAAGAGGATTGTCAATAAAACGGTAAAATCGGAGAAAAAAAAGAGAGAATCAAATTACCCTTAAGGTACTTGATTCTCTCTTTTAACTGTTGTTTATGCAGAAGTTTTTGTTTCCTTTTCCACAACTGTTCCATCTGCAAGAATTAACTTAGGTGTAGCGTTTTCTGTTACTGTTTCCTTTGTGATAATACATTTAACAATATCATCACGAGAAGGTAAATCAAACATAACATCTAACATTATACCTTCAATGATGGAGCGTAATCCTCTAGCACCAGTTTTTCTTTCAATTGCTTTTTTCGCAATTTCATTAAGTGCTTCTGGTTCGAATTCCAATTCTACATCATCTAATTCAAGCATCTTCTTATATTGCTTAACTAAAGCATTTTTCGGCTTTGTTAAAATCTGCATTAAAGCATCTTCATCTAGTTGCCCTAAACTTGCAATAACAGGAAGACGACCAATAAATTCTGGTATTAAACCAAAACGTAATAAATCTTCTGGCAATACTTTGGATAGTAAATCTTTATCTTCTTTTTCCACTTGCTTTGCATCCGATCCAAAACCAATTACCTTTTGACCAAGACGTCTTTTAATTATTGGCTCAATTCCATCAAATGCTCCACCGCAGATAAAAAGAATATTCGTTGTATCAATTTGAATAAATTCTTGATGTGGATGCTTTCTGCCACCTTGAGGAGGAACGCTTGCAACAGTTCCTTCTAAGATTTTTAGTAGAGCTTGCTGAACTCCTTCACCAGATACATCTCTTGTAATAGATGGATTTTCTGATTTACGAGCAACCTTATCAATTTCATCAATATAGATAATTCCTTTTTCAGCCTTCTCTACATCATAATCTGCAGATTGAATGAGTTTAAGAAGAATATTTTCAACATCTTCCCCAACATATCCAGCCTCTGTCAAACTAGTTGCATCAGCAATCGCAAATGGTACATTTAATATTCTTGCTAAAGTTTGTGCTAGTAAAGTTTTCCCACTACCAGTAGGTCCAATCAAAGCAATATTACTTTTTGATAATTCCACATCATCAATCTTGCTATTAGAATTAATACGCTTATAGTGATTATATACTGCAACAGATAGTGCCTTTTTTGCTTGGTCCTGTCCAATAACATATTCATCTAGAATATCGCGGATTTCAGCTGGTTTCGGTACATCTTTAAATTCTACTTCTTCTTCTGTTCCAAGTTCTTCTTCTACAATTTCTGTACATAATTCAATACATTCATCACAAATATAAACTCCTGGCCCAGCAACTAATTTGCGGACTTGATCCTGTGTTTTACCACAGAAAGAACACTTTAATTGTCCCTTTTCATCATTAAATTTAAACATGCCTTCACCCCTTAATAACTTCTTTTTATATGTTTACCGTTACGAATTATTAATGCTTATTAAAAAACGTTCTTCATTTTACAACAGTTATGTATTGAATTGTAACACAAGGTAGGATAGTACAGGAAATAATATACCTTGTGAAAGTATACCCTAATAATCGTAACGATTAAACCTATGTACTTCTTTAAGCATATCCAGTTTTCACTTCTTTAAGTCTGGAAAAATTATTCTTTCTATTTCCTGTACCGTTTTCATTTTGTTGCTCTCTTTATACCCTTATTATATGTATATTAACACTAATATAAAACTAAGGCACGAAATAGTCGCGCCTTAGTCTTTTTAATTACTTCTATTATGCAACAGTTTTGCTGTTTTCTACAAGGAAATCGATTGCTTTTTTCATTTTAATATCCATTTTTAAGTTTTCTACGCCACCAAGTGCTTGTTTAATAGCATCTACAGGCATATTATACTGACCAGACATATTTTCAAGTTCAGCAGTTACTTCTTCTTCTGTTACTTCAATGTTTTCAGCAGCAACGATTGCTTCAAGTGTAAGATTTACACGTACACGTTTTTCAGCATCTTCTTTCATTTGTTCTTTTAATGCTGCTTCATCTTGACCAGAGAATTGGAAGTATAACTCAAGATTCATTCCTTGCATTTGAAGGCGTTGTTCGAATTCACTCATCATACGATCGATTTCAGTATCAACCATTGCTGATGGAATATCAATTGTTGCATTTTCAGCAGCTTTTTCAACAACAGTATCACGAACTGTATGTTCTGCTTGGTGCTTTTTATCATGCTCTAAACGAGATTTAATTTTTTCTTTTAATTCAGCAACTGTTTCAGCTTCTTCATCTACATCTTTCGCAAATTCATCATCAATTTCAGGAAGTTCTTTTCCTTTGATTTCATGAACTGTTACTTTGAAAGTAGCAAGCTTACCAGCTAATTCTTCTGCGTGGTACTCTTCTGGGAAAGTTACTTCTACTTCTTTCACTTCACCAGTAGCAAGTCCTACTAATTGCTCTTCGAAACCAGGAATGAATTGTCCAGAACCTAGTTCTAATGAGAAGTTTTCAGCAGTTCCACCTTCGAATGCTACACCATCTTGGAAACCTTCGAAATCAATAACAACTGTATCTCCCAATTCAGCAGTTCCTTCTTCTTTAACTACTAATTCAGCTTGCTTTTCTTGAAGAGCTTTGATTTCAGCATCAACATCTTCATCTGTTACAGATGTATCTACTTGAGGTACTTCAAGACCTTTATATTCACCTAATGTAACTTCTGGCTTTACAGTAACTGTAGCTTTAAAGATTAAAGCTTTACCTTTTTCAATTTGCTCTACATCAATTTCAGGACGATCAACTGGCTCAATACCTGTTTCGTCAATTGCGTTAGCATAAGCTTCTGGTAAAAGAATATCAATTGCATCTTGGTATAAAGATTCAATACCGAATCGTTGTTCGAACATTCCACGTGGAATTCTACCTTTACGGAATCCAGGAATATTTACTTGTTTAACTACTTTTTTGAATGCTAAATCTAAACCTTCGTTTAACTTTTCAGCATCTAATTCAATTGTAAGAACACCGCGGTTCCCTTCTAAAACTTCCCATTTAGCTGACATACTATATTTTCCCTCCAACAATCTATTCTACTTTTCATTACTTCTTGAATGTTTAGATAGAACTTCTGATTTTTGGTTATGTTAGATAAGTATCTAGACTAACCTTTTATCCGAAAAGCAATATCTAGTAAAAATATACATCCTAGCATTATCTAAATGCAACCATTTCATTATATCATAGGTTCAAGTTGTTTCAACATCCTAGCCTAAATATTAGGATAAGAAATTTCCTCAAGCTGATAAATAAATTGCTTTGCCTGATGTAAATTTTCTAACTCCACTCCGTAAATAGGAAGTAAATCATCTATTTCATCCTGTCCAAAATACTCATTTACCACGGAATGATAAGCTAACGCCCATGTTTCTTCCGAGAAATCTTCTAATTTATACGGATAGAGGATAAAAGCTTGGCGATCTAGTAACATTTTAATATTCTCGAATAATATAGGATCATTACTTTCCACTTTATCTTTAAGAATATTAATTATGGCAGAGATTTGACTTTGTTGCTGCACATTCTCTAAATTAGATGGAATTACTTGCATGACTCTATTAAATTTTTCAATGGTTATTACTTTGTCATATTCCTGATCTTTTAATATATTTAGTAACATAGTTTTAAGAAAGGGATTATACTTTTCAGATGCCAAAAATACACTTACTTCTTCTATATAAGAACGAATATTTCTATTAGAAAGATTAGCTATTAACAGCATTTGTTCATTTGTATCACTTATCGATAATAAATTAATTGGTGACTCCTCTATTTCTATCATGTCTTCTTCTGGATTATTCGATTTTGCCATTTTTCGACTAAATTCAAGCATTTTCGAGAAATGTTCCATTTTATTTGCAGGTATCTGGTGATCTTCTAGTAAAACCTCTATAGTTGTTACAATTTCTTCATACTCATGTAACTGAACAAGAATCATAATGTATAAGTCCAATACTTGTAAATAATCCCCAGAACC
>DATMFU010000027.1:0-15903 GCA_035556015.1 Niallia sp.
GACAAATCAAGAAAAGGAGCCATGGCAACGATAATTGGACCAGATATGCTTACGATTATAGAAGAACCAGTTTTTATTGCACCAAGTGAGCCATATAGTAAAGGTAGTGGGTATGAGGGACATGAGTTTTTTGAAGCGCCATCCATTAGGAAAAAAGGAGATACTTATTATTTTATATACTCCTCTATTGTCATGCATGAGCTTTGTTATGCTACTAGTAAAGATCCTACAAAAGGCTTTGTTTATCAGGGAGTCATCGTAAGTAATGCTGATTTACATATCGATACTTATAAGCCTGCGGAAAAGCCTATGTATTATGGTTTTAACAACCATGGTAGTATGGTCGAAATTAATGGAGAATGGTACATCTTTTATCACAGGCATACAAATGGAACAGTATATAGTAGACAGGGATGTGTTGAATTAATTGAATTTATGGAGGATGGAACAATACCTCAGGTAGAGATAACATCTTGCGGGCCTAATGGAGGACCACTAATTGGTCGTGGAGAATATCCTACTTATATCGCATGTAATCTTTTCTGTAAGGATGAGGAACTATATTCAGGTACTTACGGGGCATGGATGGATGGTAGATTTCCAAAAATTACACAGGACGGTAAAGATGGAGATGAGGAAATTGGATATATTGCTAATATGAGAGATTCTGCAACTGCAGGCTTTAAATATTTTAATTGTGAGGGTATTCGAAAAGTGAAAATTAAAGTACGTGGTTATGCCAAAGGGGATTTTGAAGTTAAAACTTCATGGAACGGACCGGTCCTAGGGAAAATACCTATTGTATTTACAAATATATGGAGAGAATATTCAGCTGATATTACTATTCCAGATGGCATTCAGGCATTGTATTTTACCTATAAAGGGAAAGGTAATGCTAGTTTTGCTTGTTTTACATTGGAATAAACAAAGCGTCAAAATTTTCAAGTGATGAATAAGTCAAATAACCTAAAATGCTATGGACAAAAATGATTAACTCTTATCTATCAAGGGTTAATCATTTTTTTATACTAATATATATTAATCATACTTAATTTAACCGTAGAACATGTGGTTATCTGTAATTAATAGGCTCAAAAGAAACTAATTATTAATGGAATAAATTATTTTAACGCATATTAGTTATATTGTGTTACATGGATCAAACTTATTTAAGTCCCTATTCTACGCTATAATTAGTGCAAGAGAATTGACTTTTTCTTTAGTTAGTCCTAAGATGTTTCCAATACGAAACATTTTGAACCTAAATCAAATTTAACGTAAGAGGGGAGTTGAGTGATATGATAGATTTTTTTCAACAGTTTAATCCTATAGGACAGGCCTTTATAGCTACCTTGTTTACGTGGGGGATGACTGCCTTAGGGGCAACTCTTGTTTTTGCAACCAAAACAATTAATCAGCGGTTAATAGATAGTATGCTAGGATTTGCTGGAGGAGTAATGATTGCAGCCAGTTATTGGTCTCTACTAGGTCCAGCCATTGAAATGTCAGAGGGACATGCCATTGGAGCATGGTTTCCTGCAGCATTTGGATTTATTTTAGGTGGGATTTTTCTATGGGGAATTGATAAAGTTCTACCTCATCTTCATCCAAATACTCCTATTAGCAATGCAGAGGGATTTTATCCAAGAGAAAGAAAAAGAAGTACACTATTAGTTCTTGCCATAACACTTCATAATATTCCAGAGGGGTTAGCTGTGGGGATAGCTTTTGGTGCCCTCGCAAATGGAGGAACAGAAGCTTCTTTAGCAGGTGCCTTAACACTTGCTCTTGGAATTGGTATACAAAATTTTCCTGAAGGTGTGGCTGTTTCCATGCCGTTAAGAGGAGAAGGGATGTCTAGAAGGAAAAGTTTTTTCTACGGGCAATTTTCAGGTTTAGTTGAGCCTATAGCTGCAGTTATTGGTGCAGTTGCTGTCTCATTTATTGAGCCTTTATTACCTTATGCATTAAGTTTTGCTGCAGGAGCAATGATCTTCGTTGTAGCGGAGGAAGTAATTCCAAGCTCACAAGAAAAAGGCAATAAGGACCTAGCCTCCATGAGTTTAATGATTGGTTTTGTATTAATGATGATTCTAGATGTGGCACTTGGATAAGATTCATATAGCTTACCAGGCTAATTAATTTATGTCTTTAGGAAGTCGGATTTTTTAAATTCGTCTTCCTATTTTTATATGATTCATTTTGATAAGTTCTGTTGGAGATTAACTATTGATTTCTTGCAAGATTGGGTAAGATTTAGTAAAGGATGTACTTTCCTTTTACTTAGTTATTTAAGTTGCTTATGTTATCATATCAAATATATAGTAATAGATATTTATTAGCATTAATGAATAGACAATAATAGCATATTTTTGCTTTCGTTTTGTTTTATGTAGAGGTGATTTAGTGATTCATATTGGTTTAACCGGCTGGGGTGATCATGACAGTTTATATGGAAAAAATACTACATCCCAAAATAAATTAATTGAATATGCTGGATATTTTCCGACAGTAGAGGTTGATTCCTCATTTTATGCAATACAGCCAATAAAAAACTCTGAAAACTGGGTGAAAAAGACACCTGATTCTTTTCAGTTTATTGTAAAAGCCTATCAAGGAATGACTGGACATAATCGAGGAGAAGTGCCCTTTTCCTCTAAAGAAGAAATGTTTACCGCTTTTATTGATTCTTTAAAACCTTATCGGGATGCAAATAAATTAGCAATGGTGTTATTTCAATTTCCACCATGGTTTGATTGTAGGAGAGAACATGTACAATATTTGCGAGCGTGTAAGAAGAAGATGAGAGATATCCCGTGTGCACTAGAGTTTCGACATCAATCTTGGTTTGATCCTAAGTACCGAGAAAATACGTTGCAATTTATGAAAGAGGAGAATTGGATTCATAGTATTTGTGATGAACCACAAGTCTTGCCCGTCTCTGTTCCAACTATTTTACATCCAATAGGTGATACAGTTCTTATTCGGTTACATGGTAGAAATTATTATGGGTGGCAGCAAAACAATAACCCAAATTGGCGAGAAGTTCGTTATTTATATCGTTATAATACTACTGAATTAGAAGAATGGTCTCGGCATATTCGTAAACTGCAGAGTGAATGCAAAGAGATATTTGTGTTGTTTAATAATAACTCAGGTGGAGATGCTGCAGATAACGCAAAGCAGCTAATTGATTTATTGAATATAGAATATAAAAATTTGGCTCCACGACAATTGGATTTGTTTTAGTTAAATATAATTGTCCATAAAAATAATTTGAGGAAGGCGAGAAGATGGAAGTCATTCATATCTATCATACCAATGATTTACATAGCCATTTTGAAAATTGGCCACGAATAAATGAGTTTTTACAGGAACGAAAAAAACTACATCAAGAGGTAGGGGAAAAGGTTTTCCTATTTGATATAGGTGACCATGTTGATTTGTCTCATCCGTATACAGAGGCAACACAAGGTGGAATTAATACAGTTTTATTGAATAATGGTCAATATGATGCAGTAACAATAGGAAATAATGAAGGTATCACCCTTTCTCATGAAGCACTAGATCATTTATATGATAAGGCATCATTTCGTGTGATATTAGCTAATTTATATAAGGAAAATATGGAACGTCCTTCTTGGTGCCTTCCTCACCATATTTATAAAACAGAAAAAGGAACGAAAATAGGAGTTATAGGGATTACAGCGTATTTTCAAAAACTGTATGAATTATTAGGATGGCGATTAACAGATCCTATACAGGCATTAGAGGAGCAAATAAAGGAACTACGAGACAAAGTAGATAGAATCATACTGCTCTCTCACTTAGGAATAAATGATGATGAAAAAATTGCAAAAACATATCCAGAGGTGGATATTATTCTTGGAGCACATACTCATCATGTTTTTCATGAGGGAAAAAAACTTAACCAGTGTCTACAAGGGGCAGCAGGCAAATACGGCTATTATGTTGGTCATATTGAGTTAGAGGTAGATGATTATACAAAGGAAATTGTACATAGTAAGGCAAGAATATATGATACAAGTAGTTTACCTAAAGCTGAAGAAGAAGATAGAATAATAGAGAGTTTATTTATTCAAGGAAAAAATGCACTATCAACATGCGCTGTAAATACTAATCAAGACCTTTCACAGTCTATGCTTTCTAGAATGTTATGCGAAACTTTAATTAATTGGTGTAAATCTGATTGTGCCATTCTTAATGAAGGATTAATATTAGGTGGTTTACCTAGTGGGGATATCACTTATTTTGATTTATTAACAATTTGCCCCCATCCTATAAACCCCTGCAATGTTGTGTTAACAGGTGCAGAATTGAAAGAAATATTGTTGGATATGAAAGATGAAAAGTGGGAAAAACTTCAAGTTAAAGGACTTGGGTTCCGTGGAACACTAATGGGAAAAATGGTCACTGCAGGAATAACAAGAGTAAAGGTAGGAGAACAGGAGAAGTACTTTATTGATTTAAAGGAAATCAATCCCCATGATGAATATACAGTTACCGTTCCTGATATGTTCACTTTCGGAAATTTTTTCCCGTCCATATATAGAGCAGAAAAAAAAGAATATTTTCTGCCAGAGTTTATGCGTAATATTGTTCTAGAAAGTCTAAAAAGTAAAAGTGAAATAAATCATTTATAGTAATCGAACGGATAAATAAACATAGTATAAACACGATTTTCCTCCAATCTGAATATATTAAAGATGAAAGAGAGGAGTGAATACGTTATTATGATAGATGTTTATCCAGTCGAAATTGAAGGACATACTTTTATAGCGATAAATGTAGAGTTACCAAAAACGAATTTACTTGTTGTAAAAAATGATAAAGGATATATTATGTGTGGTGCATTAGATGTTGCATTGTTAAATGAGCGATTAAAGGATCGAAAAATAATAGCTGGAAGAGCTGTAGGAGTAAAGACTATCCAGCAATTATTAGATGCTCCGTTAGAATCAGTAACAGTTGAAGCGGAGAAATATGGTATACACAAAGGTATGATTGGAAAAGATGCATTACTACACATGATGTGAATAAGGATAAAATTGTATGAGATGGAAACAAACTGGACAAAAAGGGCCGATTTGTTTACCATCTTTTATTTTTTATATTCTTTATCTAGGAGTTAAGCGCTATAATAGTACTATATCCTTAAGAAATAGGAGCCGTAATGCATGAGATTAGTCGGGACCAAAAATTTAAAAAAGAATGCAGTATTAGCCAAGCCTATTTATAATGATAAAGGCAGAATATTAATAAATACTGGAGTAGTTTTAGACGAGAAAATGACCAAAAGGTTATCCGAATTGGGAATAACCTATGTTTATATAGAGGATAAATATACAAAAGATATTAAGATTACTAATGTAATTTCGGATAAATTAAAGTGGGAAGCTATGAGTATTATTGAAAAGAGCTTCATGGAAATAAAAAAAGCTGATCCTGCGTCTTTGTCCATGATAATGGAAGAAAGTACACCTACTTTCAAAAGGTTAATTGGCAAGGTGCTAGAAGAATTGAGAGGGAATACGGAGTTATTTTCCCTTATGTTGGATGTGTATTTATATGATAATTATATCTTTTCACATAGTTTAAATGTGACTATCTATACTCTTGCTTTAGGCTTAGAGCTAAAATTACCTCCTGATCAATTGGAGATATTAGGGTTAGGTGCCATTTTGCATGATGTTGGGAAAATGGATGTTCCTATGGAAGTTTTGATGAAGCCTGGAAAATTAACTGAAGAAGAATATGAGATGATTAAAAACCATGCAGAATCGGGTTTTGAAATGCTTCGAAAAGTAGGGGATATGCCTTTATTAGTGGCGCATTGTGCCTACCAGCATCATGAAAGATTAAACGGTTCTGGTTATCCAAGGGGTCTGAAAGATAAAGAAATACACTTATTTGGAAAAATAATCGCAGTGGCAGATGTCTTTGATGCAGTTACATCTAATAGAGTGTATCGAAATGCTCTTTTGCCACATGAAGCTTTAGAAATCCTCTATACAGGAGCAGGGAAACTATTTGATGCAAAAATTGTGGAGGCATTTCGAAAGTCTGTTATTTTGTATCCAAATGGACTGGGAGTTTTATTGAGCAATGGGGAAAAGGGAATAATTTGTAGACAAAATAAAGGAATGAATGAACGTCCTGTTATTCGTGTAATAGAAAGGGACGGGAAAGAAATTCCACCCTATGAATTAGACTTAAAAGAAAACTTATCTATTGTTATTGTAGAAAGTGAGAGTATAAATTAAACATTTTTAATATGAGGTTCATGAAATAGATGTTCCATCATTTTCTATTTCATGAACCAGTTTTTATTTTTTTGAATGTATTCGTTCTTGTCTTTCCCATAATTTTAAATGAGCATATGGATCAAAGGACCACTCTGTATAGCCATTGTCCTTATACATTCCATAATGCAAGTGAGGTGGGAATTTTCCTGAAGTGCCTGGTGGACCATATCCAGAACTTCCGACTCCACCAATGAGCATTCCTGGTTCTACGACCATACCCACTTTTAAATCTTTTGCAAATCCGCTTAGATGTGCAAAATAGTGATAATTATTGTTAATATCTCGGATACCAATCCTCCATCCACCGTATTCATTCCAGCCCTTCATTTCAATAATCCCATATGATGTAGCTCTTACTGGAACACTATAATCTGCAAAGATATCGGTACCTTCGTGAATTCTTCTTCCTCCCCATCCACGAGCATCTCCCCATGTACTTCGATAGCTATAATTACTTCTTAGTGGTACTGGAAACGCATGTTTATCAAGATTAAGGGTGTCGAATTGCTTGTATATTTTTGCTTTACCCATAATGATACTTACTGTTTTATCTCTTTTATAATATTCCCATAAACCAATCTTAAAATTATCTTCATCTACTCCATATTGCACAATATAATGGGAGAATGTACTTAGTACATCTTCATCATTTAATCGATCTGCTTTTCCATCACCATTTCCATCCATACCAATTCCACCAAAGATGGATATTGTTAATGGATTCGTATCCTCTAAATTTGGATTAATAATTCCTACCCACTTTTCCTTTGGAATATGAATACCTGTATAACCAGTAGCTTTCGGAAGATCTCTTCTAGCAGATCTGACATTCCTTTCATATTGATCTACAGCCGCTATATAATACCAAGGAATTTGATAAGTAGTTTCAATCTTTTTATATAATTCCATCCTTTTTTTATAGGAGTCTTCTGTTTGAGTGGTAGAAGCATAGGCAACTGAACAAGGTATTAATAGCATATAAATGATGAATACTATCCAAGCCTTTCGCAAAGATAATCCCTCCCTTCCTCTAATCATGTCGTTATATTTTGTGAGTAATAAATCAAAAAAATAATTATCAATTATTGGAAATCTTTTTAACAATCGCTTGTTGCTAGGAAGAATAGTATGTTAAAGTGTCAGAGGAAAGAAAATCCGCTTACAAACAGTGTATATGTTACAATTCTTGATCAAAATAGCTGTTATACAAAAGTTCTAACATTGATTTATCAAAGTAATAAGTAAAGTGGTAAAAAATTATTTATTAGGAGATGAAATGAAAATGTCAGAGAGAAAAGAACAGTATTTACGTAAACCAGAATGGTTGAAAATCAAATTGAATACGAATGAAAATTATACTGGTTTAAAAAAAATGATGAAAGAAAAAAAGTTACATACAGTTTGTGAGGAAGCAAAATGTCCGAATATTCATGAATGCTGGGCGGTAAGAAGAACAGCTACATTTATGATTTTAGGCGATATTTGTACAAGGGCATGCCGATTTTGCGCAGTGAAAACAGGACTACCAACAGAATTAGACTTGCAAGAACCAGAAAGAGTAGCAGATTCCGTCTTTGCTATGAATTTAAAGCATGTTGTTATTACAGCTGTTGCAAGGGATGATTTGAAAGATGGAGGAGCTGCAGTATTTGCTGAAACAGTTCGGGCAATCCGTAGAAAAAATCCATTTACAAGCATAGAGGTACTTCCTTCTGATATGGGAGGAGTAGAGGAAAATCTCCGAATCTTAATGGATGCAAAGCCAGACATCCTTAATCATAATATAGAAACAGTTGAGAGATTAACACCAAGAGTTCGGGCTCGAGCAAAGTATGATCGTTCTCTAGAATTTCTAAAAAGAGCTAAAAATATGTATCCTGATATCCCAACTAAATCAAGTATCATGATTGGGTTAGGTGAGACGAAAGAAGAAATTATTGCAACAATGGATGATTTAAGAAACAATAATGTAGATATTATCACGATTGGTCAGTATTTACAGCCGACTGCCAAACATTTAAAGGTACAAAAATATTACCATCCAGATGAATTTAAAGAATTAAAGACGATTGCCCTCAGTAAAGGTTTTAGTCATTGCGAGGCTGGTCCACTGGTTCGCTCCTCTTATCATGCAGACGAGCAAGTCAATGAGGCAAAGAAAAACCAGCAATTATCTGAACATGCAAAAGAAGCATGAATTAACTTATATAAATAGATGTTTGAAAAAAAATCTAGGCATACATTTTGTATGCCCTTTTTCTTATCTGTATTTATACCTTTCAATTTGAAATAACATCATCTACTTTTAATTCTAACGAAAGAAATTATCAAATTAAGAGGAATAATTTAATTGTTGCGCTTTGTAAATATGCATTATACGGTTATAATGATATAGAAGAAAGTTAAATATGAATTATTTCAATAAGATTATTTAAATATATATAGGAATATTGACTTATTTTGAGTTTGAATATTCTAAAATTTTGTTTGCAATGAGGTGATACTTTGGTTTGTATAAATAATCATTGTTATGAACTTGTAGAAGAACGTAAGTCTGGATTTAATGAAGAAGCATTTCGAAATAGATATAGTGATATATTAACTAAATATGATTACATAGTTGGTGATTGGGGCTATGGGCAATTACGTTTACGTGGGTTTTTTGATGATCAAAATCAAAAGTCAAGTTTTGATACAAAAATTAGCACTTTAACGGAATACTTATACGAGTACTGTAATTTTGGTTGTGCTTACTTTGTTGTAAAAAAAACTAGTATTAAATAAGTTTGTACAATCATCTATAAAAATTGAAAAATAAAAGACGGATCAATAGCTGTAAAAATGGAGATGAAGAGTCTAATTATATATCCTCTAAGTCAGGTAAAACAAATTTTAAGCAGGGGACTATTTTGGCTTTTGAGAGGAATGAGGCTATGAAATATCAGCAAACGACATTTTCAAAGTTAATAAATTGGGGTAAATTATTTTTACCTGCTAAAAAGATTAAATACTTTCCTCCTTCCTTTGTGTTACGAAAACCCATACTAAAAGGAGTAGAAAAGGCTATTGAATCAGGATTAGAAGTAGCAGTTATAGTGTTTGATATTCATAATTTATTTTATATAAAGCAACAATTAGATAAGAAAGAATACATAGATTACAAAACTTTTTTAAGAGGGACATTTAGAGAGACATTAAGTGAATTTCTTCCCTCTGATGAACTTATCGCCATTCATGATTACCATTCAACTCGCATAACTATGTATATTCAAATATCAAATGAAGTTGATTGTATATCTAACATTGATTTACTTATAAAAAACACCATACATAATATTGAAAAGTTAATAGCAGAAAAGAATTATATTCAACCTGTTTTTAATACAGGATATATGTTTATTGAAAGAAAATATGACTGTATAAACGAAGTCGTCCAGACAGCGCAAGAAGTTGCATTATCTATGGCTCAAAAAAGGTCTGAAACGGAGTCTATTCAATTAATATATGCATTAAACGAAATTGTTATCAAGAAAAATATTCAATTATTGGCCCAACCGATTATGGATGTGGAAACAAATAAGATTCATGCTTGTGAATTGTTAACTAGAGGACCTAAAGGGACAGAGTTAGAAAGTCCACTTCGTCTTTTTGCGATTGCTCGACAGACTAAATTTTTGTATGACCTTGAAATGATTGTATTGGAAAAGGCATTCGAACAAATAGAGCTTACTAAATGGAAGCATAATATTTTTATTAATTTTACACCACTAACTATCGGAAACCCACGCTTTATTAAAGATATAAAAATGGTAATGAAACAGTATAAGGGAATTTCTCCTCAAAAAATTACCATTGAAGTCACAGAGAGAGATTCTTTTGAAGAATTAGAATTTTTTAGTGGGAATTTAAAACTTTTAAGAATGATTGGATTTCGAATCGCGGTAGATGATACAGGAGCGGGTTATGCAAGTCTTAATTCTATTAGTGAAATTATGCCTGATATTATAAAAATAGATCGGTCTGTTATTCAAAATATTGATAAAAGTTCTGTGAAAGAGTCTATGCTAAAAGGGTTGTTATTAATAGCAAGAGAAGTAGGATCCGTTGTAGTAGCAGAGGGAATTGAGAGTGCTGAAGAGGCTTCTATCCTGTCAAAGAATAAAGTAGACTTAGCACAAGGTTATTTTTATGCTCGCCCAACAAGTTTAAGTGATAACTTACAAATTTCATAAGCAGAAAGGGAGTTACATCTATGTATTTTGTCGATCGTTTAAAATTAGAGGAGCAATTAGTATATCTTAATCAATTAATTTTTCTTCTGGAAGAACAACAAAAATGGCAAACACCGGTGGAAAAGATGGCTCTAGAAAGAATTACACATATGATTATAGAAGTAATTTTAGATATTGGAAACAGTATGATAGATGGATTTATTATGCGAGATCCTGGAAGCTATGAAGATATCATTGAAATATTAACAGATGAGAAAGTTATTACAAGTCAGGTAGCAAATGAATTAAAAGAAATTATTCTGTGGAGAAAGAAATTAGTACATGAGTATACAGAAGTTAACCATGAGGAGTTATGTAAAGTATTTTTGTTGAAATTGTCTTCTATTAAAGCATTTATTCCTTCTGTTACAGAATACTTAAATAATGAATTAGGACCGGTCTCTGCTTTTAAAAATTAATAGGAAAAAATAATTTTATACTAACTAGCTTTTTGTTTAGAAAGGATCTTGGAATAACTATGAAGCACTATAAAGGATATTTGATAGATTTAGATGGAACGATGTATCGGGGAACAGAGGTAATAAAAGAAGCTGCTGAATTTGTTCAAAGATTAATTTCTTTTAATATACCATATTTATATGTGACGAATAACTCAACAAAAACACCTGAACAGGTAGCAGACAAATTAAACCAGTTTCAGATACCTGCCAAACCAGAAGAAGTGTTTACATCTGCTATGGCTTCCGCAAACTATATAAAAGAACAAAATTCCAAGGCTAATGTCTATATGATTGGAGAAACAGGGTTACATACTGCCTTGAATGAAAAGGGATTGACAATAATAACAGAACAGTCTGATTCCGTGGATTATGTAGTTGTTGGATTGGATCAGCAAATTTCCTATGAAAAGTTAACACTAGCTTGTCTAGCCATTCGTAATGGTGCATCCTATATTATTACAAACGGAGACACAGCACTGCCTACTGAAAGAGGGATGTTGCCAGGGAATGGTGCTATTGCTTCTGTTATTTCTGTATCTACTCAACAGAAACCAGTAGTTATTGGAAAACCTGAATCCATCATTGTCGAACAAGCAATAAAAATACTAGGGGTACCTAAAGAAGAAACAATCATGGTTGGGGATAATTATCATACAGATATTCTGGCAGGAATAAATGCTAATATCGATACATTACTTGTTCACACTGGGGTAACAACTCAAAAGGATCTTTTAAATTATGATATTCTCCCAACATATACAGTAAATAACTTAAATGAATGGCCAATAACTAAATAATAAATACAGGACGTTTAACAACATAATGTTAAACGTCCTGATTGGTTTTACTATCTATCTTCTGCTTTTGCTCGGTGTGCTAGCCTACTTGATGCGGCTGCAGCAATAGCTCCTACAATGTCATCTAAAAAAGTATGACATTCTCCTGAAGACTTATCATTTAATTTTTGTAAAATACCAGGCTTTAACTTATCTACATATCCATAATTAGTAAATCCAATGGAGCCATATACATTTACTATCGAAAATGCTAGGACTTCATCTACACCATATAACCCTTCATCCCTTTCAATTATTTCTTGCAAAGGAGATTCCAAGAGTTTTTTTTCGGCTAATATATCTAATTGAATACCTGTTATAATTGCATTTTGCACTTCTCTTTTAGATAAAACGCGTTCCACATTATGAATGCAATCAGTCATTTTTAAGCCTTTATGATATTTCTCTTGTAAATGATAGACAAGTTCAGCAATATCCTCAATTTTAACACCACGTTCATGTAACCAATTTCTAGCGGTTTGTTCTGTTAAGTCGTTTATTGACATGAACATCACCTTTTTCTCTATTTATTCACTATGTATTCACAGTGTTTACTATTATATGCAAGAAACTATAATATATGTTCCTAAAAGGCGTAATAGCCATTGACTATTAACATATAAATTTTCATCTAACAAGTTTTTACAAGATACCACATATACTCCTTATAAGAAGCTAAAGGTATAGGGGGGATAAAATGATTAAGAATATTTTAAGTAATAAATATGAAATTACAGGAGAAAAAGAGACCAGGGTCGGTCCATATGAAGCGTGTATAAGTAATGGGAAATTATATACATTAATACCTATTACTAATATGGATGAAGAGGAATTATATGAACTAGAGCAAATAGCGGAACATATTTATCTATCAGGAGATTATACTGTTGGCCGTTTTTTAGAATCAAAAGAAGGAAGTAAAAGGACAGAGTTTAAGGAACAAACATTTTGTATTCTTGTTAATGACCGATTAAAATCTTTTCAAGCAAAGAATTTAGGTAGAAAATTGGGGAAATTTCATTATAGAGGAAGAACAGTTCAATTTGGTGTCCAAAATATTAGTCGAATGGGGCAATGGAAAGGACTTTGGGAACAGAGACTAGACCAAATGGAATCTTTTTGGAATGGAATGTTATATAAACAGCCAGAAAGTGATTTTGATCGACTTTTCTTAGAATCTTTTCCTTATTATATGGGTATTTCAGAAAATGCTATACAGTATCTTGTAGATACGGAACTTGATGATGACCCAAATCCAGTAGATAGTGGAACGATTTGTTATAATCGTTTTACAAAGGAAACTTGGGCTCAAGAATATTATATAAAGAATCCATTTGAATGGGTGTTTGATCATTGTGGTAGAGATTTAGCTGAGTGGACAAGAGACCGCTATTTTAGAAACATCAAAACATATCATCGAGAAGTAAAAGATTTTTTTAATGAATATCAAACGATTATGCCACTTAGTTCTTTTTCTTGGAGATTAATTTATTCTAGACTTTTATTTCCTATTCATTATGTAGAGTGTGTAGAAAATTATTACTCTGCTTATCACGAAGCAGATCGCCTTTTCCATGAAGATCGTTTAAAGAAAATGCTGAATCAATCTAAGGACTTAGAGGAATTTTTAAATCTGTTTTATGAAATTGCAGAAGTTCCGTTGAAAAAGATGAGAATACCAACTGTACCGTGGTTATAATGGGAGATTAAAAAATAAGTAAATAACTCCAAAAAATAAGCAGAAAACAAGGCTGCTTATTTTTTTTATGAAAACTAGAAAATAAAAAGAATTCCAAATATTCGTTTAGATTTTTGGAAATATCATTTATAATGAAATTTATATGTAAAATAATCAGGCATATTTTTTGAAAATAAATAATTTTTAAGAAAAGTTATGTAAAACACCTCTTGTAAAAAGAGTGAACTAACACTATAATGTCTACTATAGAAAGACAGTTGTTTGTTTAAAGAGAACACCCTAGGGGGAAAACATATGGATACAATCTCAATTGGATTACTTGGACTGGGAACAGTAGGTTCTGGTGTTGTAAAAATTATTGAAAATCACCAAGATAAAATCATGCATCAAGTTGGATGTCCGGTAAAGGTGAAAACGATTTTGGTGAATGATTTAAGTAAAGATAGAGATGTGGAAATCTCCAATATTCAATTAACAACAAATGCTAAGGATATCCTACAAGATCCAGATATAGACGTAGTGATTGAGGTAATGGGCGGAATAGAAGAGACAAAAGATATTCTGCTTGAGGCCTTACAAAATAAAAAACATGTAGTAACAGCTAATAAAGACCTTATGGCTGTATATGGAGCTAAACTATTACAGGAAGCTTCACGTAATCAATGTGATTTATTTTATGAAGCTAGTGTAGCAGGTGGGATTCCGATATTAAGAGGTCTTGTTGATGGTTTAGCTTCCGATCGCATTGTTAAGTTAATGGGAATAGTAAATGGTACAACAAATTATATTTTAACAAAGATGAGTCAACAAGGCAGATCTTATGAGGATGTATTGGTAGAAGCTCAAGAGTTAGGCTTTGCAGAAAGTGACCCTACATCTGACGTAGAAGGATTAGATGCAGCAAGAAAAATGACAATTCTTGCTACACTTGGTTTCTCTATGAATATTAGCTTAGATGATGTAAAGGTCGAAGGAATCTCAAAAATAACAGATGAAGATATTCAATATGGGAAACAGCTTGGTTATACGATGAAACTGATAGGTATTGCTCAAAGACAAGATGAAAAAGTGGAAGTAAGTGTTCAACCAACATTTCTTGTAGACAGTCATCCATTAGCAGCGGTTCATAATGAATATAATGCTGTGTATGTATATGGAGAAGCAGTTGGGGAAACTATGTTTTATGGACCTGGTGCAGGTAGTCTTCCAACAGCCACAGCAGTAGTTTCTGACCTAGTAAATGTATTAAAGAATATGCGATTAGGTGTAAATGGGAAGGGAACTGTTACACCACAATTTAAAAAGAAATTAAAAGATCCAAATGAGATGTTTTCTAAATACTTTTTACGTTTACAGGTAGAAGATGAAGTTGGAGTATTTGCAGAAATTACTTCTATCTTCTCTCAGCATGGCGTAAGCTTTGAGAAAATTCTTCAATTACCTGTTAAAGAAAAAGGTCTTGCGGAGATTGTTGTCGTTACACATCATGCCTCGTTATTAGACTATGAAAATATTTTAGTAAAATTAAGAGATCTACATTCAGTAAAAAACATCAAAAGCTCATATCGCGTTGAGGGAGGAATTAAGTAATGAGATGGAAAGGCCTTTTAGAAGAGTATAAAGAATATTTACCAATTACAGAAGCTACACCAATGTTAACGTTAAATGAAGGGAATACTCCTTTAATTAAATTAGAAAACTTGTCTAAAGAATGGGGAGTAGAACTGTATGTAAAAACGGAAGGAACAAATCCAACAGGTTCTTTTAAAGACCGAGGTATGGTAATGGCTGTAGCAAAAGCGAAAGAAGAAGGGAATTCTACTGTTATTTGTGCATCTACTGGTAACACTTCAGCAGCTGCAGCAGCCTATGCTACTCGTGCTGGAATGCGTTGTATTGTGGTAATTCCTGAAGGGAAAATCGCAATGGGAAAACTAGCTCAAGCCGTTATGTATGGAGCTGAAATCATTGCAATTGAGGGGAATTTTGACCAAGCACTACAAATGGTTAGAAAGATAAGTGAGACAGAACCAGTTGCACTTGTAAACTCTGTAAACCCATATCGTTTGGAAGGTCAAAAAACAGCTGCATTTGAAGTTTGTGATCAATTAGGGTCAGCACCAGACATATTGGCAATTCCAGTTGGAAATGCTGGGAATATCAGTGCTTATTGGAAAGGTTTTAAAGAATACAATGAAGTAAAGCAAACAGGTTTACCAAAAATTCATGGTTTTGAAGCAGCAGGAGCAGCTGCTATTGTTCACAATCGTGTTTTTGAGAATCCTGAAACAATTGCTACTGCTATTCGTA
>DATMFU010000028.1:0-10273 GCA_035556015.1 Niallia sp.
TTTTTAAGTTAATTGTTAAATTATAGCACTGAATTAAATATAACATCCAAAGAAACATAACGATAACTAAATATATAGAACTTCTCCATTTTTTTATAATAAAAAGAGACTTCTCAAAAGCTATGATAACTAATGAGAAGCCTCTTCCTATTTATATTTTGTTATGAACACTAATAAAAACCCTTATATATCAAGGGGGTGGAGCGGCTTATTACATCATGCCGCCCATTCCACCCATACCGCCCATGTCAGGCATTCCAGCACCAGCGCCTGCTGGTTCTGGTTTGTCAGCTACTACTGCTTCTGTTGTTAAGAACATAGCAGCAACGCTTCCTGCATTTTGTAATGCAGAACGAGTAACTTTAGTTGGGTCAACGATACCAGCTTCGATCATGTTTACCCATTCGCCAGTAGCAGCATTGAATCCATTTCCTACTGGTTCGTTTTTCAATTTCTCAACGATTACAGAACCTTCAAGGCCTGCGTTGAATGCGATTTGACGAACTGGTTCTTCGATAGCACGTAGAACGATGTTGATACCAGTTGCTTCGTCACCTTCTGCTTGAACAGAAGCAATTTTATTGTATACGTTTAGAAGTGCTGTACCACCACCTGCTACGATACCTTCTTCTACAGCAGCACGAGTAGAGTTTAGAGCATCTTCAATACGTAGTTTACGTTCTTTTAATTCAGTTTCAGTTGCAGCACCAACTTTAACTACTGCTACACCACCTGCAAGTTTTGCAAGGCGTTCTTGTAATTTTTCACGGTCAAATTCAGAAGTAGTTTCTTCTAATTGAACACGGATTTGGTTAACACGTGCTTGAATATCTTCAGTAGCACCTGCACCTTCAACAATTGTAGTAGTTTCTTTTGTGATTACGATTTTAGCAGCGCGACCTAAAGAATCAATTGTTGTAGTTTTAAGTTCTAAACCAAGATCTTCTGTGATTACTTGACCACCAGTTAAAACAGCGATATCTTCTAGCATTGCTTTACGACGATCACCAAAGCCAGGAGCTTTAACAGCTACTGCAGTGAATGTTCCACGAAGTTTGTTTAATACTAATGTAGCATTTGCTTCGCCTTCTACTTCTTCTGCAACGATTAATAATGGTTTACCTTGTTGAACTACTTGCTCTAATACAGGTAGGATTTCTTGAATGTTAGAAATCTTCTTATCTGTAATTAAGATATATGGATTTTCAAGAACTGCTTCCATTTTATCTGAATCAGTAACCATGTAAGGAGATACGTATCCGCGGTCGAATTGCATACCTTCTACTACGTCTAATTCAGTTGTGAATCCTTTAGATTCTTCAATTGTGATAACACCATCGTTACCAACACGTTCCATTGCTTCTGCAATTAGTTTACCAACTTCTTCATCAGCAGCTGAGATTGCAGCAACTTGTGCAATAGAAGCTTTGCCTTCAATTGGTTTAGAGATTGCTTTTAATTCTTCAATAGCAGTTGCAATCGCTTTGTCCATCCCTTTACGGATACCCATTGGGTTAGCACCTGCAGTTACGTTTTTAAGTCCTTCACGAATCATAGCTTGCGCTAATACAGTTGCAGTTGTTGTACCGTCCCCAGCAATTTCGTTTGTTTTGCTAGCTACTTCTGCAACTAATTTTGCACCCATGTTTTCAAATGCATCTTCTAATTCGATTTCTTTTGCGATAGTTACACCGTCATTAGTGATTAGTGGTGAACCGAATTTTTTCTCAAGAACCACGTTACGTCCTTTAGGTCCAAGTGTTACTTTTACAGCATCTGCTAGCGCATCTACCCCACGCAGCATAGCACGGCGAGCTTCTTCACTAAATTTAATATCTTTAGCCATTTTGAAAAACCTCCTTAAGTATGTTCGATGTATTTTTTATAAAAAATTTATTATGTTAGAATGAAATTAGCCAACGATAGCTAAAATGTCGCTTTCGCGAAGAATTAAGTACTCTTTACCTTCATATTTCACTTCAGTACCAGAGTATTTTGAGAAGATAATACGGTCATCTACAGATACTTCAAGAGCAATACGCTCTCCGTTCTCTAATACGCGACCAGTTCCTACAGCTACTACTTTACCTTCTTGAGGCTTTTCTTTAGCTGAGTCTGGTAATACGATACCACTTGCAGTTTTTTCCTCTGTTTCAACAAGCTCAATAATAATACGATCTCCTAATGGCTTTAACAAGTGAAACAACCTCCTCAATATATATACAAATATTTTCCTATTAGCACTCATCGTCTTTGAGTGCTAACACAATTATTATATTAATTAATCTTTTCTCATTTTGCAAGAGACAGCACTTATTTTTGCAAAAAAAAATATGAGACACGCTCAAACCCTTAAACAGTATATACCTAACTAGCATAATTATTCGTATCATTTCTATAAAGAATAGAAAATACTCTATCATTCTAAAGAGTGAAATATGATAAAGTTTTAATCAAAAGGTGCTACTATTTGAAACATACCTATAGTTATTAGTAGAATAGAAAGTATGAGTATATCTTATTAATAAGATACTATGAACGGTACTAATCTTTTTGTACATATATGACTACCCCATCTTATCACTATTAAAAAAGGAGCTACTATTTTGAAAAAAGAATATTGGATAATCTTAATATCTTATATCGCAATGCAGCTTTCTGCTTACATAGGTGTGCCTATTCTTTTATTTATTGCTGGATTGATGGGCTTTAATCCAGAAGCAGGCACTGTTATTTTTAACTGTGGAGTAATTTGGTTAATATTTAGTTTTATTGTTACGTTATTAATTTGTCTTTTTTTATTGCGACACGAAATGAAAAATCCGATTCGCAACAATCCAACAAGTATTCCTGCTTCAATTGGCTGGGCGATTGGAGGAATCTTTCTCTCCTTATTTGCCCAAAGTATTGCCGGATATATTGAACAATTACTAGGTATTGATGTAGCCTCCGAAAATACAGAGCAAATTTTAAGTATTATTGACGCTGCTCCTATTGCGATTCTAGTAGTTAGTATTGCTGGTCCTATATTAGAGGAACTTGTTTTTCGTAAAATTTTATTTGGATCTTTATACAAGAAATTCGGTTTCTTTTTATCAGCACTTATCAGTTCCCTTATCTTTGCATTAGCACATATGGACTTTATCCATACCCTTATGTATGCAAGTATGGGCTTTACATTTGCCTTTTTATATGTACAAACTAAACGTATACTTGTCCCAATTGTTGCCCATGTTTCGATGAATACGTTTGTAGTAATCATTCAATTAAATTACAATAAAATAAATAAGTGGCTAGAAGAAAATGCAGGAGTAACTCAATTTATTGGAGGCCTTTTTAAATGAGAAGATCAGCTTTATTCTCCGGATCACTTTATATTCTTTTCGGAGCGCTTTTTACCTATTTTGCTATACAAGATTTAAGCCGAAATCAAGATTGGGGCTTCTATACGTATTTACTCGTTATCCTTGCAACATTTGATATCGGATCTGGAATTAAACTAATCTCCTTCCATTTCTTTCTTAAAAAGAAGCAAGGAGAAAATAAATCAAAAACCAAAAAATAATCGTTAGTAATAACTAACATATAAAAAATGCGTATAAAACGTAGCAAATTGCTAATGTCTATACGCATTTTTATTTATTCTTCTATTTCATCTGCTGCGGAATAATGCTTTAAGAAATAAACAAGGGATTGTAATTCTACTGCCAAATCAATATGATGAACACGAACTCCTGTTGGAACCGTTAAACGAGCAGGTGTAAAATTAAGAATACCTTTTATATTACTCTCTACCAATCGATCTGTAATCACTTGTGCTGTATTCGCAGGGACTGTTAGGATCGCTACTTCAATTTCATTTTCTGTAATAACCTTTTCTAATTCATCCATATGATAAATAGGAACATCATTAATCATCGTGCCTATTTTTTCTTCTACTATATCAAATCCAACTTCGATTTTAGTATTATTATTCTTCAAGAAATTGTATTTCAAAAACGCTACGCCTAAATTTCCTACCCCAATAAGTGCTACTTTTGTTAACTCATCTTGATCTAATGTCTTACGGAAGAAGGAAAGCAAATAATTCACATTATAACCATAGCCTTTTTTCCCTAATGCTCCAAAATAAGAAAAGTCTCTTCTAATAGTAGCAGAATCTACTTTCACTGCTTCACTAAGTTCAGCAGAAGAAACTCTTTGTTTTCCTGATGAGTGTAAATTTTTTAAAAATCGATAGTATAATGGCAGCCGCTTTGCTGTTGCCTGTGGTATTTTCATTACCTCATTATGCATACTTATCCCCCTACCTACCTATATATTAGGATTATTTCCTACTTATATGCTTGTCTTTTATAATCTCCACTTTTACCACCTGACTTCTCCATTAAATAGGTGGAGCCGATTACCATTCCTTTATCTAAGCTTTTACACATATCATAAACAGTCAGTGCTGTTACAGATGCAGCTGTTAGTGCTTCCATCTCTACACCTGTACTTCCCATCGTTTTTACTGTTACGGTAATTATTAAGTGATATTCTATATCTTCAACCACTTTCCAATTAAAAGAAATATCAACACCCTTTAACATGAGAGGATGACACATTGGAATAATATCCGATGTTTTTTTTGCAGCCATAATGCCAGCAACTTGAGCAACAGCTAGTACATCACCTTTTTTTATAGTTTGACTTGTAATTTTCTCATATATTTCTTTGTTTACCTTAATACTGGACTTGGCAACTGCTATGCGAGCGGTTTCAGTTTTTTCGCTTATGTCCACCATATTCGCACGGCCTTCCTTATTAAAGTGTGTAAATTCTCCCATATTAACACCTCTATGGAAAATGATACACTATTTTTTCGATATTGTGTATTTATAATCTTCAAATTTGTACCACTTCCGTTCATCCTATTCATTATTGAGACACATGAATTCCTAGAAAATAGGTTTATATCCATTCTTTTGTATATGCACCTTGTATTTTTTCCAATTTAACCCATTATAATCATTTGTGAAATTTGTCACTCATCGTTGTAGCACTTTATTGCAGGATAATGTAATTATAGGTTACACTTATGATAGAAATCCCTAGAGGTGACAATGAAATGATACTATTACAAGTAAATCAGCTCACCAAATACTTTGGTGCAGAAATGATCTTATCAAACATAAAACTAGAAGTACAAACAAGAGACCGGATTGCCTTAGTTGGCAGAAATGGTGCAGGTAAATCCACTTTATTGAAAATGATTGCCGGACAGCTTTCTTTCGATAGTGGTGAAATTATCAAACCCAAAAATGTAGAAATAGGGTATTTAGCACAAAATACTGGATTAGAGTCAAATCTTTCTATTTGGGATGAAATGTTAACTGTTTTTAAAGGGTTACAAGAGCAGGAAAAAACATTAAGAAAGTTAGAAATGCAGATGTCTGATCCAAATGTGATTGAAAACCCTGATCAATTCGATAGAATTTTAAAAGAATATGACCAGTTGCAGTATACCTTTAAGGAAAGTGGTGGCTATCAATTTGAAGCAGATATACGTTCTGTCCTTCATGGGCTCCGCTTTCAAGAATTTGACTATAATACCAAGATATCCACACTAAGTGGTGGGCAGAAAACAAGACTTGCTCTAGCTAAACTTTTGCTTACGACACCCGATATTCTTATATTGGACGAGCCTACCAACCATCTTGATATTGAAACACTGTCATGGCTTGAACAATATTTACAAGGGTATAAAGGAGCCGTATTAATTGTATCCCATGACCGTTATTTCCTAGATAAGGTAGTAACACAGGTATATGAGATTTCCCGAAACCATATCCAGAAATTTATTGGTAATTATAGCTCCTACCTAGATCAAAAAGCAGCAAATTACGAACGAGATATGAAATTATATGAGAAACAACAAGATGAAATCGCCAAACTAGAAACATTTATTCAGAAAAACCTAGCTAGAGCTTCCACTACGAAGAGAGCACAAAGCAGACGTAAAACATTAGAAAAATTAGAACGATTAGATCGTCCTGACGGCAATGAAAAATCTGCTACCTTTGGTTTTAACATAACAAAGCAAACAGGTAATGATGTGATGAAAATAAATGATTTATCCATCGGTTATCAAGATCATGTTGTTTCAGAGAATATCTCTTTCTCTATTAATAGAGGAGAATCTATTGCATTAGTTGGTCCAAATGGAGTCGGAAAATCAACTTTATTAAAAACGATTATAGACAAGCTTCCAAAACAAGCTGGCACCATTCATTTCGGCTCCAATGTCATGATTGGTTATTATGATCAAGAACAAGCAGAGTTATCTTCTAATAAAAGAGTTTTAAATGAATTATGGGATGACTTTCCCCTTACACCGGAAAAAGATATTCGTACCGTTTTAGGTAATTTTTTATTTTCCGGGGATGATGTTTTAAAAACCGTTAACTCCTTAAGTGGTGGAGAAAAGGCTCGATTAGCTTTATCTAAATTAATGATGGAAAAATGCAACGTATTAATATTAGATGAACCGACTAACCACTTAGACTTAGACTCAAAAGAAGTTTTAGAAAATGCACTTATTGATTATCCAGGGACTATTTTATTTGTATCCCATGACCGTTATTTTATTAACAGAATTGCAACAAAGGTGATAGAACTTGACTCCTCAGGATCTACTGAATATTTAGGTGACTATGACTATTATGTGGAAAAGAAGCTAGAGCAAGCAGAATTACAAGCATTAGAGGCTAGCACTTCCATCTCTACTAAAGGCCAAGTCGAAAATGAAGAAAAGACTTCCTACCAACTAGATAAGGAAGCAAAAAAGTTAGAAAGACAACGATTAAGAAGAATTGAAGAGATTGAGAAAACAATTGAAGAGTTTGAAGAGAAAGTGGAAAGCTTAGAAACAGCCTTATGTGATCCGGAAGTATTCCAAGACCATGAAAAAGTTCTTGAGCTAAACAAAGAATTAGAAAATTCCAAGCAACAAATAGATATTCTTATGGATGAATGGACCGAATTATCAGATAAGTAAAAAGTACTGGGAAGTAAAATCCCAGTACTTTTTTTTCCACATATTTATCCACATATTAAACAGTTATATATAAGCTTTCCACAAATTTATCCACTTAATCCACAAAAACATAATTTTTTATCCACATTATCAACAAGTTGTGTATAACTAATCATATTTATTCACAATTAAAGTAGAATATACATTTAGGAATTTAGTCACATCTTTTAGTTATTGTGGATAGTTATATCTAACCCTGGATTTCCATTCACATTTAATGATGCACGTTGACCTTTTTGATAAAATATAGTGCCTGCACTAGCAATCATTGCCGCATTGTCTGTACAGAGAGCTAATGGCGGAATAGTTAATGGTATATTTAGCTTATTAAAACTGTCTACTAGTGCTGTTCTTAGGCCTTTATTAGCTGCAACCCCACCTGCTAATACTACTTGTTTTACTTTATATTCTTTTGCAGCTTCGATTGTTTTAGAAACTAACACCTCTACTACACTTGCTTGAAATCCTGCAGCTAAATCTTCTGGCTTTATAATTTCTCCACGTTGTTCTGCGTTATGCACAGTGTTAATAACTGCAGATTTTAATCCACTAAAACTAAAATCATAGGTTCCTTCTATCCAAGCTCTAGGTAACTTAACAGCTTCGGGATCTCCCATTTCTGCTAGTCGATCAATATGTGGACCGCCTGGATAAGGAAGTTTCAACGTTCTTGCTACCTTATCATAAGCTTCTCCTGCAGCATCATCCCTTGTTTCGCCAATCACTTCAAAATGACCATGTTCCTTCATCAATACAAGTTCTGTATGTCCACCAGAAACTACTAATGCAAGTAGCGGGAATTCTAAGTTATCCACAAGTTGATTAGCATAAATATGTCCAGCAATATGATGAACACCAACAAGTGGTATATCCTGTGCAAAACTTATTGCTTTTGCTGCTTCAATTCCAATTAATAAAGCACCTACAAGGCCAGGACCTTCTGTTACAGCAATCGCATCTATATCCTCATAAGAGATATTCGCTTCTTTAAGTGCTTCCTCTATGACAACCGTTATTTGTTCAACATGATGTCGGGAAGCAATTTCTGGTACTACGCCTCCAAATCGTTTATGACTTTCAATTTGTGAAGCAACGACATTTGATAATATTTCTTTTCCATTTTTTACAATGGATACAGCTGTCTCATCACAGCTTGTTTCCATACCTAAGATTATTACATCATTTGTTTTCATATTTTCACCCACATCACTAAAGCATCTTCATGATTATCCGTATAATAGTTTTTTCTAATTGCTCCATCTTGAAAACCAAGCTTACGATATAAGTTCTGTGCAACTATATTCGATACACGCACTTCAAGAGTCATGGAATTAGCACCATGTTTTTTTGCTTCACTCATTACCTTACTCAATAAAGTTTCTCCTAGCTTCATACCTCTATATGCCGGTAGAATGGCAATGTTGGTAATATGAGCTTCATCCACTACTACCCAAACACCACAATAACCAACCAGTTCTTCTTTATGTTCAATAACAATATATTTCGCGAAACGATTTTGAGTCAATTCATTATAAAAAGCTTCTTTACTCCAAGGTATAGTAAAAGATACTGTTTCAATCTTGTATACATCATCAATGTCATCTATTGTCATATAACGAAATTGATAGGCATCCATTACTTCATTTCCTTCTTTGCTTTTTTATTTGCTTCTATCCAATTCGCCTCCGCTTCAGCCATGCGAATATAGTTAGGAGTAAAAGTATGAATATCCTCAGCCACTTTATTAGCACCAAGCATCGCTAAAACAGAAGGCCTTGGGTTAAAATCAATTGGATCTGCAAAAATTGCCCTTTCTTCTAATTCATTTTCAAGTATCTCTTTATGTATAGGGAGATCATTTCCAACAAATAAGATGGGCTGTTCAAGTGGAGTAATCATTTTTATCCAATCAGTAGTTAAAATTAGCTGATCCTCTTTTACAACTTCATAATCGTTACTTGAGAATTGATAAAGTCCTGTATAGATTTGCCCTCTCCTAGCATCGAATAAAGGAGAAACATATCCTTTAAAGTAGCGACCAACTGATGCAGCAAGCACTTCTAAACTAGAAACACCCACTAAAGGAATATTTAATGTCCATGCCAGAGTTTTAGCAATCGTAACACCAATCCGAACACCTGTATAAGAACCAGGTCCTTTTGCTACAACTATTTTAGAAAGTTGCTTAGGACTTATATTGCATTCTTTCATCAACTGTTCTATAGCTGGCATTGCTCTAAGAGAGTGATTCTTTTTTAGGTTCGTAATATACTCTCCAATTATTTTACCGTCATCCATTAGCGATATTCCCATTACAAAATTTGATGTATCTATTGCTAAAATTTTCATTCGACTAACTCCTTACATATTTGCATATACCGATTACCTTTTGGAGAAAGAACAATTTTTCTTCCTGTTTCTTCGTGATAAAACAAATTAATTTGTAAATGTTCTATAGGTAACTGGTCCTCAATTAGATGTGCCCATTCTACAACAGTTACACCCTCGCCTTCAAAGTACTCATCAAATCCTAAATCTTCATAAGCATCCTTTAAACGATATACATCCATATGATATAGTGGCATGCTTCCTTGATATTCTTTAATAATCGTAAATGTTGGACTATTTACCGTCTTTGTAATTCCTAATCCTCTAGCTAACCCCTTTGTAAAAGTAGTTTTACCAGCTCCTAGATCTCCTTCTAATGTAATAACATCACCAGGTTGTAATAGCTGGGCCATTCTACTAGCAAATTCCATTGTTTCTTCAGGGGTGTTAATTAACCATTCATAGTTACCCATATATGACTCCTATTAGTATTTTTATTGTTCTATTATCTTTTATTATACTCAATTAATCAGATAGTCTAAAGTAGACCCACCTTTTTTTCGATATTTCCAGCAATAAAAAAATCCTTAGGTGTCTATTCCTAAGGATTTTTTTATTGCTATTGATTGCGGGGACAGGATTTGAACCTGCGACCTTCGGGTTATGAGCCCGACGAGCTACCAGACTGCTCCACCCCGCGACGATAAAATTAATAAAACAAATTTCGCCTGGCGACGTCCTACTCTCACAGGGGGAGAGCCCCCAACTACCATCGGCGCTGAGAAGCTTAACTTCCGTGTTCGGTATGGGAACGGGTGTGACCTTCTCGCTATCGCCACCAGACTATTTTGTTGTTGAAGGTTTATT
>DATMFU010000029.1:0-12134 GCA_035556015.1 Niallia sp.
AGTAAGTTGCTTGAAATACACAAATCAGCTGCAACAAAACTGAATTCCCAAAATGATGGGGAGGGACAGAAACTAATTATAACTCTTAGTATAGTTAACTGGGTTGGAATTATCTTGTTGATAATAGTTAGTCGAAAGATATCGAGTATGATAACAAAGCCAATCACACAACTAAAAACCTTGCTTGGAGATGCTAAGCAAGGGGACTTTACAGGAGAAATTACTTACTACTCCAAGGATGAGATTGGCGAACTAATGATATCCTACGATGAAATGAGAAATGGCATTTCATCTATCATTCATAACGTTGATCATGCATCGTTACAAGTATCAGCCTCCTCAGAGGAGTTATTTGCAGCTGCTTATCAAAGTAAGGAGGCTAGCGCCCAATCAGCAGTCATTACAGAACAGTTACTAGATGGTTCGAAAAAACAGTCGAAGGTAATTAATTATAGCACAAATGTTCTTAATGAGATGCTTAGTTTGATAAGTGAATGTTCGTCTCATACGAATAAAGTATCTCAGCGCGCTACGGTAACAGATGAGTTAGCTGTAAAAGGTATGACTATTCTCGAAAACGTAAAAAAAGGGATGGCTGAGATTCAACAGGATGTTAGTCAATTAAGTTCCTTAATTGAAGGACTTAATGATCATTCGGAGAAAATTGAAAACATAAGTGGAATGATTACTACTATAGCTGATCAAACAAACCTTCTTGCATTAAATGCTGCTATTGAAGCGGCAAGAGCAGGAGAGTCAGGAAAAGGGTTTGCTGTTGTTGCCGAAGAAGTGCGAAAACTTGCGGAACAATCAGGTAAATTTGCACAACAAATTGACTCAATAGTCCAAGTACTACAACATGACATTGGAAAATCTTTGTCTTCAATGAGAATAACAAATAAAGGTGTGAAAGAAGGTAGTATTGCTTCAGAGGAAGCAGAAAAAGCATTCAATCATATACAAACCTCAATCAAGGAAGTGACAAAACTAGTAATAGAATCAGGAGAATTTATTAGCTCTCTTAAACAAAACACGAACGAGGTACATCACTCCTTTGATAAAATCGCAGAAGTAGCAAATACAGGATTAAAAGGTGCTGAACAAGTAGCAGCCACAACACAGGAGCAACTTGCCTCATCAGAAGAAATTACAGAAGCATCACGCACACTGGCAAATATGTCTGAAGAGTTAAGAGAATTAGTTATTAAATTCAAAGTTAAATAAAGTTTTACAAATCTTCGTGAATTATTTTCAATTGAAAGGATTGATTAAAATGATGTATTTAAACCCTATAATTAGTGGATTTCATCCAGATCCTAGTATCTGTAAGGCAGGAGGCGATTTTTATTTAGTTACTAGCTCATTTGACTATTTTCCAGGTATTCCTTTATTTCATAGCACTGATTTAGTAAATTGGAGTCAAATAGGACATGTATTAACACGTGAGAGTCAGTTACCATTAACTCGCCAACATTCTTTTACCACATCACAGGGTATTTATGCTCCTACGATTCGTTATCATAATGGACGATTTTATGTGATTACTACGAATATTACAATTAGAAAGAGTTTCTTTGTATGGGCGGATGATCCGAAAGGCCCGTGGTCAGAACCAATATTTATTGAAGGATTGTTAGGGTATGATCCATCTTTATTCTTTGATGATGATGGAAAAGTCTATTTGACTGCAGCAAGCTTTCCTGGATTTGGACCTGAAGGGATCATTCAAACTGAAATTGATATAGAAACAGGAGAAATGAAAAGTGAAACTCAGTTGATTTGGGAAGGGACAGGTGGAAGTTCCCCAGAAGGCCCCCATCTTTATAAGATCAATGGAATGTATTATCTATTGATTGCTGAGGGAGGAACAGAATATGGGCATATGGTAACAATAGCACGGAGCAAAAGTCCATATGGTCCTTTTGAAAGTAACCCTAATAATCCGATTCTTTCAAATCGGAGCAGTACGAAACCAATACAAGCAACAGGACATGCTGATCTGATACAAACAGAGGAGGGCTCTTGGTGGGCAGTATTTTTAGGTTTCCGCCCTGTGAAAAGTACCAAGACTCATCATTTAGGCCGTGAAACCAATCTAGCACCAGTTGAATGGTCTGAAGAAGGGTGGCCAACGATTGGGAATAACGGGCGTGCTGAAGTGGAGAATGAGGTACCAGCACTTCCGATAGGTAATCCAGAGCAGTGGTTAGAGAAAGAAGATTTCTTAGGTCAAACCCTTGCACCTGTTTGGAACTTTAACCGCAACCCTAGTGAAAATTCATGGTCATTAACTGAAAAACCAGGCTATTTATCTCTAATGGGCCAATCTTGTACTTTAAATGATACAGGATCACCAGCTTTTGTTGGACGTAGACAGCAGCATTTTAACTGTGAAGTTTCTACATTTATGGAATTCACTCCGAAAGAAGATGGAGAAGAAGCTGGCTTAACGGTATATATGAATGAAAAATACCATTATGATATTGCGAAAACATATAAACAAGGAAAAACTTATCTCATATTCCGCCGTATAGTAGGAAGTATGCAGATAGTAGAAGCTGAAGTTGAATATAATGATGCCAGTGTTATATTAGGGGTTGAGGCTACTGATACAAGTTTTACTTTTACGTACTCGTCTACAACCGGCGATGCTGTTGTCATTGGAACTGGTGAAACATCTTTACTGTCTACACAAATTGCTGGTGGATTTACGGGACTTTACTTCGCCATGTATGCAACGGGAAATGGTAAGGCTTCGACTACACCTGCATGCTTCGATTTTTTTGAATATAAGCCTGGATTATGATCTTAAGAGAATTTTTAGGATGTATGAATAAAGGTTTTAGAAGAGAAATAACACAAAGGGGTAATTTTGGCGTTTTTTAATTACCACACTACTCAAAAGGTATAAGAAAAAAGCGTTCACACATGAATGCTTTTTTCTTATACCTTTTAATCTAACGTAATCAATAAGGATAAGACGAGAAGCAGTACATGGAAGAGTAGTAGAACCATAAGTTGAACTAGTTATTTTAAATGAGAGGATGAAAAGAAATGGTTAAAGAAAATAAAAATATAGAAGATTACGATATATTTGATAATCTCCCATTCTATAGATTTCAATTGGTATTTTGGGTAGTCATTGTGTTTATTGCGGCTAATCTACTGCAATTTTTGGAAGAGGCTATGTATGATAAAGCCATTGTATTTTTTATATTAATGCTAATTCATTTACTCTTGCATTGGTTCTCTAGGAAATTTAAAAATAAGTATGCTTGGCCTTATCTAATAATACAATGCTCTATTATTTTTATTTCTGCCTTTATTATGCCGAGTGGTTCTCCGGCAGTGTTAATTGGTTTATTACCAATAATCATTGCACAAAGTATCTATTTATTTGACAATTCACTTAAAGTAATCATTGTTGTTATACTATTATATCTACCCTATTCTTATGCAGTTAGTGTTAATTATGGCATTCAAGAATTACCGTTTTTTATACCAATCCTATTTTTTATTATGGCTATTGCAATTTTTTATTCTATTCTTTATGTGAGACAAGCCAATGCGTGGAGACGAATGCAATACTATTTATCCGAATTACAACTAGCCAATCAAAAAATAGAAGAACTTACAATTGTTAATGAAAGAAAACGGATCGCCAGGGATTTACATGATACATTAGCACAGGGGCTTGCAGGATTAATTATGAAATTAGAAGCAATAGATATTCATCTACAAAATAATAATTATGAACGTGCGAGGAAAATTGTTCAGGATTCTATGCTTCAGTCAAGAATTACTCTTAAGGATGCTAGGGAAGCTATCGACGACTTAAGGTCTGTATCTATGACAGAGGCGGATTTTGTAAATGAAGTCGAAAGAGAAATATTAAAATTTACAACTGCAACATCAATGAATGTTAATAAATCTTTTGTGTCGTTGTCCAGCCTACCAACACATATAAAAAAACATAGTTTGTATGTTATCAGTGAGTGTCTTATGAATATAGCCAAACATGCAAAAGCCACTCAAGTCAATATTTCGATTTGGATTAAAGGAGGGGGCCTCTTTATTGAAATTCAGGATGATGGTGTTGGCTTTCATCCTGATACAATAGGTAAGAAAGTCGGACATTATGGATTAATAGGACTGAATGAACGGATTCGTATATTAAAAGGAGATATTAAAATCACAAGTGCAAAAGGAGAAGGAACCGTGGTTTTAGTCAATATTCCTCTTTAAAAAAATAAAAGAAATAAAACAATGTTTGCCCGAAGGTACATGGATTTCATGCCCATTAGTACGATATTTTTTATTTGATTATCTATTACAATAGTAATAAAGAAGCGAACTGAATAAATATAGATAAAGAAATTAGATCTAGATTTAGAGTTGGTATAGGTCAAATAGTAGCCGAAAGATAGTGGGAAAGAAATATTGACTGAAATAGGTAGTTTTTAGAGAACTAATTATATATAAATAGAACATGCCCAATCGTACAGTTGGTACTTACCCAATTGTACGATTTTTTATTTTGTATTGTTTACTATAATTATTCATGAAAAGGGGGGAAAGGATGCAGAACAAGAAAGTATTTGATATTACCATTATCGGAGGCGGACCAGTTGGAATGTTTGCAGCTTTTTATGCAGGAATGAGGCAAGCATCGGTAAAAATAATTGAGAGCCTCCCCCAGCTTGGAGGACAGCTATCCGCGCTATATCCTGAAAAATACATTTATGATATAGCAGGATTTCCTAAAGTTCGTGCTCAAGAACTTATAGACAATTTACAGGAGCAAATGAATTTATTCGAGGAACATACAAAACTTTGCCTTGGACAATCGGTACAAAACATTGAAAAAAAGGATGAGGTTTTCAAGATTCAGACAGAATCTGAAACACATTTCTCTAAATCAGTTATTATTACAGCTGGAAATGGTGCGTTTCAGCCGAGAAAATTGCCTATTGAAGTACCTGAAAATATAGAAGACTTGAACATTCATTACTTTATCAATGATGTAAGTAAGTTTACTGGTAAAAAAGTGGTTGTTTTTGGAGGGGGAGATTCAGCATTAGATTGGGCTTTAATGCTAGAGACAATCGCTGAAAAGGTTACACTTGTCCATCGACGTGATAAATTTCGAGCACATGAACATAGTGTAGCTCTTCTTGAAAAATCAAAAGTAGAAATTCTTACTCCTTATATACCCTTTAGATTAGAAGGTCAGGATGCTTTAGAAAAAGTCATTCTTAAAGAAGCTAAAGGAGATTGTGAAATAGAAGTCGAGGCAGACGAAGTGATCGTAAACTTTGGATTTGTTTCATCTCTGGGACCTATTAAAGGGTGGGATCTTAATATTAATGGAAACTCAATCGTGGTGAACTCAAAACTGGAAACAAATATTGAGGGAATTTATGCTGCGGGTGATATTTGTACCTATGATGGGAAAATAAAGCTTATTGCAACCGGCTTTGGAGAAGCTGCAATAGCTGTAAGTAATGCAAAAGTTTATATTGAGCCATCAGCAAAAGTACAACCATTGCACAGTACAAGCTTAATGGAAAAGAAAGATAAATCACTGGTACAATAATCAATTTTTCAATTAGGAGGAAACAATGAGTGCAAAGTACACATGGGTGAATCAAGAAACATGCATTGCATGTGGTGCGTGTGGAGCTGCTGCTCCGGATATCTATGATTTTGAAGACAATGGGATCGCTTATGTTATTTTAGACAAAAACCAGGGTACATCTGAAATTCCGAAAGAATTATGGGATCAGATGGAGGAAGCGCTAGAGGATTGCCCTACTGAATCTATTCACATATCAGATCATGTTTTACAGAAAAACATCTAACGATATGTAATGCAAACTTGACCAATAATAATCAACGTACTATCGGAGGTGGCCATTATTAATAAAGAAATCATTGCAATGCAAGAAATTACTCAATTTAAATCTAGATCTGAAGAGTTTTTTCCAATAAGTTGGTATAAAAACATGTTGATGAATGCCCCAGTATATTATCATAAGGAAACAGATACTTGGAATGTTTTTAAATATAATGATGCGAAGCAGGTTTTGAGTAAGCATGAATTTTTTTCTAGTGTAGGATCAAGAACCACGATAGCTGTAGGTGCGAATAATAAAGAGGGAGAGTTTCCAGAGAAAATAAATGTTACAGAAGTCGATCCTCCCCAGCATCAAAAAGTGCGCTCTCTTCTGTCAGCTGCATTTACACCTCGCAGCTTAAAAAATTGGGAGCCTCGAATACAAGAAATAGCAACTAAGCTGGTAGATGATATGGAAGCTTATGACAATGTAGATATCGTCCAGCATTTCTCAGGTCTCTTTCCTACAATGGTTATGGCTGACTTGATTGGAGTTCCTTCAACAGATAGTCTATTGTATAAAAAATGGGTGGATATTTTGTTCCAACCTTATACTAAAGGACGGGAAAAAGAAATTGATGAAAAAAAACAGGCTGCTGCTATAGAGTATTTTCAATATCTTTATCCACTTGTTGTACAAAAACGGTCAAATCCATCTGAGGACATTATCTCAGATTTAATAAAAGTAGAAATAGACGGTGAAAGGTTTACTGATGATGAAATCGTGCGAACAACAATGCTTTTGCTAGGGGCAGGAATTGAAACAACTGGTCATGCAATATCGAGTATATTTTATTCTTTCTTGTATGATGATAGTAACTTATATGATCAACTAAGAAATGATTTGGAATTAGTACCAAATGCTGTTGAAGAAATGCTGCGTTATAGATTTCATATTTCTAAAAGAGAGCGATTTGTAAAACAGGACAACAATCTTTTGGGCGTTGAATTAAAAAAAGGCGAAACAATTATTGTTTGGATGAGTGCTGCAAATTTTGATGAAGATATGTTTGATAATCCATTTGAAATGAATATCCATCGACCTAACAATAAAAAACATTTAACTTTCGGTAATGGAGCACATTTTTGTCTTGGTGCACCGCTTGCCAGGTTGGAATTGAATATTGCTTTGAAGACATTCTTGCAAAAGTACTCTCATATAGAACCAGTTGAGGCATTTGATCTGGAAAATAGTTTAACTGATTCTGCTACAGGTCAAACTTTGACTCAATTACCAATAAGAATATATAGATAGAGTAAAAGTACTTTTTGAACTATAGTATCACCTCCGATATTAAATTAACGATTCGGAGGTTTTTTGTATTACTCAATTGTTTGGTACAAGAGAGAATATTATGAGCAGGGTATAAATAGTGGATTCCAATCAATTTTACTTATACATTGGTCACTTTATAATAAAAAACAATTTAAATTACCATACATTGATAGAAACAAAATTTAAAATGTATATAGAAATCTATTTATCTAGGGGGAAATTCTAAAGAAAGTACTTCATAGTGATGGTAATGAACATAAGTCTTACCTAGGTCGATATAGATTAATTTTATGACTATATAGGTTAGAGGAGGTATAAATTGACTGTTAAAGCAATTCAGCAGTTCCAACTCCGTACCGTACTTAGAAATGAGAAAATGGCAAGAGAAACCCTTAAAGCTTTAAAGGATTCTGGATATAATGGAATTGAACTTTGTGGATTTATGATTAGGAAGGTACCTTATATTGTCCGCATCCTCACATTTTTTGCTGGTATGCCTATAGGACGAAGTGGAAAATTAAACTGGAAGCAATTAATTACAGAATCCGGACTAAAAGTAGTCAGCATTCATGAGGATCTAGGCAGTATTTTAAACAATCCTCAGAAGATCATTGAGGAAGCAAAGGCATATAGAACAAACTGTATCGTAGTAACGGGAATGCACAGGTTTGACTATTCAAACAAACAGGCTGTACTGGAACTTGCAGATAAATTGAATCGTGCTGGTGAAATTCTGAAAGAAGGCGGGATTTATTTACTGTATCACAACCATAATTGCGAATTTCGTAAAGTTGAGTCGGGGAAAACAGCATTCCAGTTATTGATGGAAAAGACAGAAGCGAGTTATGTCAACTTTGAATTTGATTCTTACTGGGCTATTGAGGCAGGCTGTAACGCTTTTGAGCTAATGAATAAACTTGGAAAAAGAATGAAACTGTATCATATCAATGATCGAGGAACAAGAGTAACAGGCCGTACCGGATCGATATTGAAGTCTGACAGTATGGAACTTGGTCATGGGAACATAAATCTATTAGAACTTGTAGAAATTGCAAAAAAAATTGGTGTAGAAGCTATCATCTTGGAAACTCATAAGAATTGGGTTGATAAATCACCAGTAAAGTCGTTTCAATTAAGTGCCGAATTTCTCAACAAACACATTTAGTTTTTTGATTTAAAGCATTTGATAAATCAAAAATTAACAATATCATATGAAAATTTAACAAGATACACTAGCTTAGGAAGGCAGTTTATATGAAAAAAAATATCTTAATTGTAGATGATCATTTAGTCGTAAGGGAAGGCCTAAAATTGATAATAGAGACAAATGAATCTTATCAAGTGATCGGTGAAGCCGAAAATGGTCAAGAAGCGATTGATCTCCTCCCACTACATAAAATAGATCTCATATTACTTGACTTAAATATGCCAATAATGAATGGTTTAGATACAATCCAGTACCTGAATCAAAAGCAAATTGATATCCCGGTTATTATCCTTACAACATACAATGAGGATGATTTAATGGTAACTGGCATTAGATTAGGTGCGAAAGGATATCTACTAAAAGATACGAATAGAGATGATTTATTCCGAACAATTGAAGCAGCTTTAAGAGGCGATACCCTTATAAAGCCGGAAATTATGATAAAGATTTTAAGTTTGAAAGAGAGAAGCGAGCTTGAGGATATTGAAAATAAACAAGAAAAGTCTATTTTAACGGAAAAAGAATTATTTATCATACGTGCTGTATCGAAAGGCTACCGAAATAAAGAAATTGCATTTGATATGGGGTTATCTGAGAGAACTGTTAAGGCGCATTTAACAAATATCTACAATAAATTGAATGTAGAATCGAGATCTGAGGCCGTTTCTGTTGCTATTAAGAGGGGGGATATTACCCTATAATTTTCATGAAATTCTAGTTGAATTCTTTTAGTTTGGTTGATTTATCAATACTTATATAATATTTATTCCCCACTCAATTCAAAATGAGTAGGGGTAAGGGGGGATCCCTCTCGAATTAAAGCTTTAATTCCTAAACAGGTAGGGATTGGAGCTTTTTTGTTTTTCCATCTATCTAAAGACCATTAATTAATTCGGAAAAGGGTTATTTCAAGTGAAATTTTTCTGTAAAAAAACCAATATTCCATTAAGGAGTACTGGTCTTCAAAAATTATTTATGTTGTGATGCAAAAAGCGTTTGTATATTATTTATCTCAATTTCTTTCCCTTTATATGAACTAGACTGGAATGATTTAGAGCTAGAGAGATTATAGTTTCCAGAAATAGTGTATGATTTTGCGTAGTATTCCATGCCTTCAATTAACTTTTGTAGAAACTTTTCCATTATTCTTACCTTCTTTCGTATGAACGAAATTTTATGTAATCATTATCGTTTTTCGACTTGATAAAGGCAAAGTCGATGATAACGGTAGCATTTCTAATGAAAACGAGAACATCCGAGATGAAAACAATTACATGTGTGGATTTCTTAAAATCTCTTTTGTTTAATCATATTTTGTATTTTATAGCTATTAAAATAGTTGACAGTAACTAAAAATAAAATTATTATTTAATGTGTGGTTTACTTAGTAGACAAGTGAACAAGGAGAGCGATGCTACCACCTCTTTTTACATGCGGCCGATGAGTCCTTAAAAATCGACATGTCTATGTAACAGCTGGCACATAGTTTATTTTATTACATAAGTTTACCGAAAGGTTTGTAAGGGCTAACAAAGGAAATATAGGAAATTATCAGTTCAAGAAATTCTTTTACGAAAAGTACTTTAACAGGATATACTAGATAACTAACATATTAGAACGGAGGGCAATTATGCCATTATTATTTACATCTATTGGAGTTGTCATATTACTCATATTAATTATGGGATTTAAACTGAATACCTTTGTGTCACTAATAATCGTATCTTTTATTGTATCTTTATTATTGGGAATTCCTGCGGGGGATATTGTTCATACAATTGAAAGCGGTTTAGGTGGGACTCTTGGTCATATCGGTTTAATCTTTGGACTTGGTGCTATGCTCGGCAGACTGATTGCAGATGCGGGTGGAGCACATCGTATTGCCATGACGTTAATTAATCGGTTTGGGGAAAAGAAAATTCAGTGGGCAGTGGTGTTTGCTTCGTTTATTGTTGGAATCACTTTGTTTTATGAAGTAGCCTTTGTTTTATTAATTCCGATTATCTTTACAATTGCCAAAGAGTTAAACATTTCGATCATTAAGTTAGGTCTGCCAATGAGTTCTACATTATTAGCAACACACTCCTTTCTTCCACCCCATCCAGGTGCGACGGCTGTTGCTGCAGAGTATGGGGCAGATATGGGGACAGTATTACTCGTCGGTATAGTCATTGCGATACCAACTGTTGCAATTGCAGGAGTGTGGTACACAAGATTAGTAGAGAAATGGATGCCGGCTACATTTTCAAGAGAAAGCAATGTAGATTCAATAGGTGAACAAAAAGAGTTTAAAGAGGACGAGACCCCCGGATTCGGAATCAGTGTTTTTACAGCCATCTTTCCCGTTATTTTAATGACTTTTGGAACAATAGTGGATTTTGTTCAGAGATTAGTAGGTTTTTCAGATAATGGCGTTATCTTATTTATCCGTTTCATTGGAAACTCTTCTACAGCCATTTTGCTATCTTTATTGTTAGCTATTTACACAATGGGAATTGCTAGGAAGATTCCAATGAGAACATTGATGGGATCATGTGGAAAATCTATTAATGCCTTAGGAATGCTCCTGCTTATTATTGGTGGAGGGGGAGCTTTTAAGCAGGTTCTTATAGATGGTGGAGTAGGGGATTATATCGCTCAACTATTTGAAGGAAAGGCAATCTCACCAGTTTTACTTGCATGGACAGTAGCTGCAATCTTACGTATTGCACTCGGATCCGGCACGGTTGCTACACTATCAACTGCAGGTTTAGTCATCCCTATATTAAGCCAAACCCCAGACGTAAATTTAGTATTGGTTTCCCTTGCAACAGGGGTCGGAAGTTGTATGGGCTCACATGTAAATGACGCAGCGTTCTGGATTGTAAAAGAGTATATGGGAATGACGATGAAGGAAACCTTTGCAACGTATAGTGTTCTTTCTTCTATTACAGCTGTAGTTGGATTAGGGTTTATTTTAATTCTTGATGTATTTATTTAGATATATAAAATAGCGTCTTCTCACAAAGTAGTTACTAGATAATAAAAAGGTGTTCAAAGAGCCTGGCTTTTTGGAGCATCTTTTTTATTTTGGATATATGAAATCTTTGATTATAAAAAATAATAGTCCAACTTACATAGTAACAAGGAAGTATGAAAAAACGTTTGACAATTAGTAATATGAAACGTACAATTTAACTACAAGGTTACTTAGTAGACAAGTGAACAAGGTGAAAAAGATAGTAGTAATCTTCATTTCATTTTAAAGAGGTTTATTTACCTTACTTAATATTACTGATTGTGCAGGGTTCTTTTAATGAAGAAGTAATATCTATTTTTATCGAATATGTAAAGGGTTACATATATTACCTTATTCATATGTGTAATAAACACATGGTCCATGATAAGTAATTTTTATCTTAATAATCTAAACTTAACTTCTTTAGAAAATTAAAACTTTAAGCGCTTACAAATAATGGGTGTAAATAAGAGTAGGTTTTTCACTATTTAACCCGAAAATAATATGTATCAAAGGGTGGGGATAAAATGAAAACGCTTCAAAAAATAATGATCATGTTAACAATAGGATTAGCTTTTAGTATATTAGTAGTTTTCTTTACTACTAGTAATGTAGCAGGTTCAAATAACGAAACTGTTATTAGATTTGGACACGGCGCAGCAGAATCAAATGAACGACATTTAGCTGTTATGAAATTTAAAGAACTTGTAGAGGAAAAATCAGAAGGAAAAATGAAAGTGCAAGTGTATCCTAATGA
>DATMFU010000030.1:0-11706 GCA_035556015.1 Niallia sp.
AAATTCAGCAACTGATTTTCCTCCTTCATTTCCATTTAAATATTGTTTTACTGCCTGTATTTTTTCTTCTGGAGAAAACTTTGCCATAAAAAAACTGCACCTCCAATTGTTAGTTGTGTCTAACAATTGGGGTGCAGTTCACTATCGGAACTGACCTTTTCCTCTATAATTTCCCTATTAGATAGGCTTGATTCCCTTCTTTTAGAAAGATGGGCAACGTATCTATCGGTGCCTCTACTAGATAACTTTTTCCACCTTCATATTCTTTCCCATCTCTGGCATCTACCCATTTTGTTCCATCTGGTAAATAGACCTTCCGTTTTGTTGCATATAATTCAACAATTGGCGCTACTAAAATGTCGTTACCATACATAAATTGATCACTGATATCCCATGTTGCTTTATCCATTGGAAACTCATAGAACACAGTTCTAATAACAGGTGAACCTACTTCATGCGCTTCTTTCATTAATACTCTTGTATAATCTCTCATCAATTCTCTAATACTCATAAACTTAGTCAAGATTTCATATACTTCTTCGCCAAAACTCCAGACTTCATTTGCCGCTCCTGTATGCATTTCTTTCCGACCTGTTTTTTTGGAGAAAAGTTCTCTCTGTGGAGAACGATCTCCATGTAGTCTCATCACCGGACAGAATGTTCCATATTGAAACCAGCGCACTAACAAATCTCTAAAATGAGGATCATCTGGATTTCCACCGCCAAATCCCCCAATATCTGTGGTCCACCAAGGTATACCTGCAAGCCCCATATGCAATCCAGCACAAATTTGTTTTCGAAAATCTGTATAACTCGAGTGGATATCCCCTGACCAAACTAATGCTCCATAACGTTGACTTCCTGCCCAAGCACATCTGACAAGGTTTATGATATTTTCTTGTCCTGCTTGCGTTTGCCCGTCATAAAAGGTTCTCGAAAACTTCTGTGGATACACATTACCTATTTGTACATTCGGACCATCATAATAGCGGTAATTACTAAAATCATAGGTTTTATATTCTGGTTCTGCTTCATCTAGCCAAAAAACTTTAATTCCGTAATCATAGTAATTCTGCCTGCATTTATCCCAAACATACTCTCTTGCTTCTGGATTAGTTGCATCAAAGAATACACTGTCTCCACCAAATTGCATTTGTACTTCCACTCCATACTCGCTTCTTACAAGCAGACCTTTTTGATTCATTTCCTGATAGTTTTCACTGTTCAGGGCTATTTGTGGCCAAATAGATACCATAAGTTCAATCCCCATATCTCTTAATTCCTCCACCATTGCCTTTGGATCGGGAAAGAATTCTTCATTAAAACGGAAGTCGCCCATTTCTGGCCAATGGAAAAAATCGATTACAATGACATCGATAGGTAGATTTCTAGATTTATATTCTCTTGCTACTTGTAATAATTCTTCTTGGGTAGCGTATCTGAGCTTGCATTGCCAAAAACCAAGTCCATATTCTGGCATCATCGGTACTTTCCCTGTTACAGTAGCATATGCCTCTTCTATTTCAGCAGGAGTATCCCCAGCTGTTATCCAATAATCCAATTGCTTTGAACTTTCAGCAAGCCACTCCGTTTCATTTAAACCAAAATACACCTTTCCTATAGCTGGATTATGCCAAAAAAATCCATATCCTAAATCAGAGATATAAAATGGAATGCTCGCTTGAGAATTTCGATGGGCAAGTTCTAGACTACATCCTTTAAGATTCATTCGCTCCATTTGATACTGACCCATGCCAAAAATTTTCTCCCTCGGATTAGATTCAAATGTAACGGATAACTGATAATCACCTCCTATTATCGGTTTGAACTTTCTAGATTCTCGAGCAAGTGCCCCTCCTCTATCAATCTCTTTTAATAATAGTTCCCCCTTCTCATTATAAAAGCGAATATTTACCTTATTTCCCCAGTTATCTAAGTTTACTTCTGCTCTCAATTTCCCATTTTCTATCCAAGCAATTTTTTCTTCTATTGTTATCTTAGTTTGCTTATCTTCAACCGATAATAACGCAAAATCTGCATCTAATATGGGGCCCATTTTTCTAGAACGAATGCGTAAACTATTCTCTCCCCAGGCTTCAATCTGAATAGTTTCACCATTTTGTTTGCAAATCAATTTACCATCCTCTATTTTAAAATAGTTCATAGTCGATTCCCCTTGTATTCGTATTTGTAAGCACTTACTATAAGTATAAATAGATAGTTTTAAATAAAAATCACTATATTGTCTGTACTTTATTAAAATCCTGTCATCTTATAGAGGGGAGTCTTTTCACTATGAACCATTTACTGGTCGATGCTACGTTTAAAGAAAAAAGAGCACATGGCTCTTTGTTATTTCCTTGCTCTATTTACCATACAGAGCAAAATGGTGAAATACAGGTCATGTTATACAAACATTGGCATGAAGAAGCAGAAATACTCTATGTAAAGGAAGGAAAAATGGAAATAATTATTGAGGATAAATCTATAATTGCTGATAAAGATTCTGTTCTGTACATACCTCCTAACAGCCTTCATGGTGCTTATCGTATAAACAAAAGTGCTTGTAGCTTTACTTCTATCGTTTTTCATCCGACATTCATATACAGCTATACAAATGACTTAATACAACAACAATATTTATCACCCCTTTTTCAAAACAAACAAGTTCATGTCATTACAAAAAAGGACAGAAAAGAGAAAATCTCATTCTTAGTCAAAGAAATGGCTACACATTATTCAAGGAAGAATGAAACAAGCGAGATAATGATAAAAGGTCTCCTATTTCAGCTACTATATTATTTTATTAAGAGCCCACCTAAGTCACACCCAATCCCTAAGCATATCGAACTTAATATACAGAGACAAAAGATTATATTAGAGTATATTGAAAATAACTACGCCCTCCCTTTAACACTTGAAGAGCTAAGTTCCGTGTTATACCTAAGCAAAGAACAATTTTGCCGTTTTTTCAAAAAAAATTTCCGTGATACGCCGATAAGTTTTTTAAAAAAATATCGTATTTATAAATCCATTGATTTACTCCTAACTACTGAGATGAAAATTACAGATATAGCTTATGAAGTCGGTTTTGACAGTAGCAATTATTATACAATTGCATTTAAGGATGTCCTACATATCGGTCCTAGAGATTTTAAAAAGGAATATAAACAAACCCGAAGGTAGAATAAATCTTCTTTCGGGTTTGCTTTAAAAGACTTTCATTTTCATTCATCCCAGTTGCCACTTACAAGACTGTAAATATAATTACCATTTACCACTTGGACAACTTTTATTAGTTAAACTCGCACGAAACAACACAAAACATCCACATTTACTGCATGTATGCTGATTCAAGTGCTGACATTCTCTACAAATGGTTAGACGGCTATCTCTTATACTGTCATCTGCAATATTTGTTTCTAAAGATAACTGTTCTTTAACAAGTGCATCAATGTCTAATTGACTGACCTGTTCCTTGATTTCACAACCAAGACAGGCCATCTTAATTTTCCTTTGTTACAATGCTAGCAACACTCATTGGAGGTAAAGTAACTTTTAATGTTCCTTTATCCACAGCATAGCTAGTGAACTCTTTTTTCGTAATAACATCTGGTTGTTCAAATGAGTTATGTGCATTCATTACATCTGCCGTAATATAAGCAGCTTCTACCACCGTGAATTCGCCATTATTTCTTGTAAGAGTAATTTCACGAGATTCAGATACATCATAGTTACATAGAGTAACGGTAACATTTCCATCCTTTTTAGATGCAGTATATGTTACATGGTCTTCCGTATCACCGTAAGCATCTACTAGTTCTGCATCTTGATGATTTTTGTATAGATCAAATACATGATAAGTTGGCGTTTTAATCATTTTATCGCCCTCTGTTAAGATCATGGCTTGTAACACATTCACCATTTGGGCAATATTAGCCATATGCACTCTATCTGCATGTTTATGGAAAATATTTAACGTTATAGCAGCAATCATTGCATCACGGATTGTATTTTGTTGGTATAAGAATCCTGGATTAGTTCCTGGTTCTACGTTGTACCAAGCTCCCCATTCATCCACAATTAATCCTACACGTTTTTCTGGATCGTATTTATCCATTATCGTGCTATGTTTCGTGATTAATTCGTCCATGTAATTAGCATGCTCTAAAACGGAATACCACTCTTTTTCAGGGAAGTCTAATGCACTTCCTTTATCTTGCCAAACTCTTGTAGGAATAGAATAATGATGTAAGCTAATACCGTCCATAAATGGCGCTGCATTTTTCATCAGCACTTCTGTCCAGTTATAGTCATCTACATTTGGTCCACAGGCAATTTTATAAATATTATGCTCTCCATATTTTCGCACATATGTTTGATATCTACGATAAAGGTCTGCATAATATTCTGGGCGCATGTTACCTCCACAGCCCCATGATTCATTTCCTACACCAAAGAATTCTACTTTCCACGCTTCGTCCTGACCATTTTCTCTACGTAAATTGGCCATTGGTGATTCCCCATTCATGGTCATGTATTCCACCCATTCTTGCATTTCTTGAACGGTACCGCTTCCAACATTACCATTAATGTAAGCTTCCGTATCTAACTGACGAATCAATTCAAAGAATTCATGTGTTCCAAAATGGTTATTTTCTGTCACACCACCCCAATGTGTATTAACAATCGTACTACGGTTCTCTCTTGGACCAATTCCATCTTTCCAATGATATTCATCAGCAAAACAGCCACCTGGCCATCTTACCACTGGTACTTTGATATCTTTCAGTGCTGCAACAACATCTTTTCGAATACCATTTACATTAGGGATGTCAGAGTCTTCGCCCACCCATACTCCTTCATAAATACAACGGCCAAGATGTTCTGCAAATTGCCCATAAATGTATTTACTAATCGTCGGACCTTTTTTATCTAGTAATAAATTTACCTTCATATGTAACTCCTCCATTTATCATTTTTTTATAGAATGATAGAAACCAAGATGAAACGAACTACTTCTTTTGCAACCTCCTTCTTAATATATATATTTACAATTCTTAACATTAAGTAAAATATAAACGATTGTGAAATCGCTGTCAATAATATATATGTAAATTTCAATTTTTTATCAAATGTTTAATTAATTAAAATGTTAATTAAGATCCCATGAGTTATCCTATATATTTATTAAAAGGAAAAAGCTCTTCCGTTTGAAACGGAAGAGCTTTCTTTTCATCTTCAGAAAAACTTCTTTTTCCAAAAAACTACGGCTGTAATTCCTGATAATAAAAAAGAAATCATAATTGCGATGACAAATGAATAATGATGTTCTTGGAATGGTATATGAACATTCATTCCATAAAAACTTGCCACCATGGTTGGCAAAGATAGAATAATAGTAAATGAAGTGAGAAATTTCATTACGATATTAACATTATTAGAAATCACTGAAGCAAAGGCATCCATCATTCCACTTAAAATAGACATATGCGTATCAGCCATTTCAATTGCTTGCTGATTTTCAATAATTACATCTTCCAACAACTCTTGGTCATCTTCATACATTTTCAAATAATTACTTTTTAGCATTTTCTGCATCACAATATTGTTAGACTTTAAGGAAGTAGTAAAGTACACCAAACTTTTTTCTATATTAAGTAAAGAAAATAATTCCTTATTCTTCATGGATTGATGCAACTCTTTTTCAATAGCGTCTGTCTTTTTACTGATTTGCTTTAAATATTTTAAATAGGCTGTTGCCATGAAATATAAAATTTGCAAAGCAAATCTTGTTTTCTTAAACGTATGAAAGTTCTTTATTCTTCCTTCTGAAAATAAATGAAAAATTGGATTATCCTTTAAACATACTGTAATAAAGCAAGTGTTTGTAATAATCATCCCTAATGGAATGGTGTCATATATGGGATGTTGGTTCTCATCCATCGTAACAATAGGGACATTTACAATGATTAATACATTATCCCCATCTTTTTCAATTCTCGATCTCTCCTCTTCATCTAAGGGATCTTTAAGAAATTCTACTGGGATATCTAGCCTAGTTGCAACTTCGTTTATTTCCTGTTCAGTTGGTGCGATGACATTCATCCAACAACCATTTGTTATTTGAGTAGTTTCTTTAATCGTTCCTTCTTCCGTTGATACATATATTTTCAACATTTTATTACCTCCTCTTATAGAGGAAGTCAAACATCTCTGCCAGGGAAAGCTGAATCTTTATCAGTATTCAAACTTTGGAGGAATGGTTTATTCATGACTTCCTCTTTCTTGGCCCTGGGTTCTGGTTCTGGTTCACTACACATTCGAGTACTCATAAAAATTCAACTCCTTACACACTTAATCTCTAAACCTACTACATACTACTTTATAATGTATTAATTGTAAACGAAAAAGGAGATAAAAATTTCATCCAATTTCCAATGTACATCCATAAGATATTTCTTAGTGAAAAAAATCTATCATTCTTAGAATTCCTCATGTAATTTATACAAATTACTAATTTTACTACGAATTATATGGATTATTATACTGAATATTTGTATAATTTTTAAAAACTAACTATACAAACACCTAGGAGGTACTTATTTCAACTTCACGAAAAACTTAGCTTTTTGTACTTGAATGAAGGGAGGAAGAAACATGGAAAAATTATTTTGCTTACTAGAAGAATACGAAAATGAAATGATTACCATCCGCCGATATTTACATGAAAACCCAGAATTATCTTATCACGAGGTACATACACCTAAATATATTGCAGAATATCATGAAGCTTTAGGACATGAAGTAAGAACTGCCGTAGGGGGAAGAGGAGTTGTTGCTACCCTACGTGGAAAAAAGCCTGGTAAAACAGTTGCATTACGAGCTGATTTCGATGCACTTGCTATCCAAGAGGAAAATGATATTCCTTATAAATCTAAAGTGGACGGTGTTATGCATGCCTGTGGACATGACGGCCATACTGCTACTCTATTAGTCTTAGCAAAAGCTCTAAATAAATTGCAAGATGATATTTGTGGAAATATCGTCTTTATCCACCAATTTGCGGAAGAACTTGCACCAGGAGGAGCCATCGCCATGATTGAAGATGGTTGCTTAGAAGGTGTAGATGTTATCTTTGGTACCCATCTTTGGGCACCAGAACCACTTGGCAATATTATGATTAAATCTGGTCCAATTATGGCAGCAGCAGATGGATTTGATATACTCATTCAAGGAAAAGGTGGACATGGATCTGAGCCTCATCAAACAAAGGATGCTATTATGATTGGCGCACAATTTATTACCAATGTTCAACAGATTGTATCCAGAAGAGTTAACCCATTGCATCCAGCTGTAGTCTCTATTGGTAGCTTTGAGGCTAAAAATCCTTTCAATGTAATTGCAGATAACGCGAAGATTACTGGAACTGTTCGAACGTTTCAGGAAGAAACTCGCGATTTGATTGAAAAAGAGCTAGAACAGGTTATTCAGTCTAGCTGTCAAATGGTTGGAGCAACCTATCAATATCGCTATAAACGTGGATATCCTGCAGCAGTAAATCATGAAGAAGAAACTGATTTCTTAATTAGAAATGCGCAAAACGTAAAAGAAGTACAAAAAGTAAGAATATGTGAGCCACTCATGATAGGAGAAGACTTCGCCTATTATTTACAACATGTTAAAGGTACGTTTTTCTTAACAGGTGCTATGAATCCAGATTGGGATGAAGTGTACCCACATCATCATCCTAGGTTTAACATCGATGAACGCTCCCTACTAATTGCCGCAAAGACATTAGGAATTGCAGCAATTGAATTTTTAAATCAGCCTGCAGAATTAAAGATAGAACAAGTAAAAAGTTAATATTAAAATAGAGGGGAAAGGGGCCGATCTGCCTCTTTTCCCTCTATTTTATTACACTAATTTCTTCCCACAATTAGAACAAAAATTTCCTTCCCCTACTTTAGTGCCGCAATTTGGACAAAAGTTCGGTTTCGTTTGTTCCTGATTGGAGGTAGTTTGAGTGGCGTCACTTTGATTATTTTGCTTATTCATCTTATCCATCATTTGATTGGCAAAGTTCATCCCCATCATCATACCAGCCATATCAGATGCTGAATTTCCTCCAGACATTTTTCCAGAAGCCATTCCATCAATCATCGATATTTGCTGATAACGATCAATGTTTCCAACCATACCTTGGGAAGCATTTTTATTAATCATGTCTTGCACTTCTTTTGGATAACTAAAACTCATAATTTGGAAACCTGTAATAGTGATGCCACTATCTGTCATTTGGCTATCCAAATCTTCCTTAATTCCTTTTGCAATATCAAAGGCATTTGCCTGAAGATTAAACATATCTTTTCCTTCTGTTACAATCCACTTCATTAACAGCTGATCTAAAACAGAAATAATTCTAATCTTCACATCTTCCACTAAATATTGTTCTTTAATTCCAGCCACTTTATCAATCAATGCCACATAATCATTCACTTTAAATTGAAACGTTCCATTTGCTCGAATTGGCATACCACCAGGAAGTCCCAACGTCGGAATATTTATCGCATTCTTTGTTCCCCATTTGACGATAAATTCCTTCGTATTCACAAACAATACTTCTACACGCATTCCACTATTAAATCCAAATTTAAATCCTTTTAACGTAGAAAGAAATGGAATAATTTCTGATTCCATATCATACTCTCCATCATCTTGAAACACACCCTCAATGTTTCCATTGTTTAAGAAGATGGCATCTTGACCAGGGCGCAGGATTAATTTACTCCCTTTCTTAATTTCGCGATTATGCCATTTGTAAAAAATCATATCCTCTCTAAATTCTTCCCACTCTACTACATTAGCAAATTGATTTCGAAAAAAGCCCATTCACATTTACCCCTTTCTAGTTTAGAAACTTCCACGGCTACCACTATGGGAATGACCACCACCGGATACTCCCCCACCGCCTGAATTATTATTTTGTGGTTTTCTTTGTTTTGTCACCGTTCTATGTGTAAATCGATCGTATCTATTTAGTATTTTAGATTTATTATTATCCATATACGTATTTCCGTTTACCGTTACTCTTCCTCCAGATTGGAAAACCATGATTGATACAATAATGCCAGCTAGAACAACTGCTACAATTAGCTGAAATATCCAATTAAAAAAGATATTCTGCGGATTACTGTTATCTGATTGATCCACATAATAATCAGAATGACCAGTATAACCTCCACCACTATTCCCATCATTCATTGGTTCATCTAATAAATAATCATGAGATTCCTGCATAAAGATAGAAAATGCCTGATAATAATTGCCATCAGATAAATCAGGTGTAATATCTTCTCTAATATAATCAAGTATACTATCATCCAAATATTCTTCTGCTTTCTTAAACCCTGCTAAGTAAATCTCCCGTTCTTCCATATCTATTGCTAAGATTGCTGTATTTCCAAAAGGCTGATCATAACCTGGTGCATTTTCATCATAAAAATCTTCTACATATTGGATAATGTCTTTCCCATCCGTATCAGTTAGCGTAAGCACCAAGTAAGCTGTTTCTGTTTCTTCTCCTAGCTCTGATGCTTCTCTTTCTAAATCGGACCGCTCCTCTTCCGTTAATAACTGGGCTTCATCATAAATAAATTGCTTTTGATTGGAAGATCCCGCCTTAGCAAAATGACCTACTCCAGTAAAAAGAAGCAGGAAGGAAAAACACGCTAGAATACTATACTTAATCCACTTTCTCACCAGAAGCCACCTCCCATAAAGTAAGAGACACATTTTAAGCCAAAGAAAGTGCAACTAGCTATACCACTAAACCAAGCGAGTACTTTCCCTGCACTTATAGGAGGCTTCCCAACTACTTTTCCAGTTTGCCCATTCATTGCAAAAATACGTTCTTCGTTTTTATAATCATAGCTAACCATCCAAACAGGCAATAGCACATACTGACTTTGTCTAATCTTCGTATCCACATCCTTGTGTCGGTAAGTAATAGAATGATAGCCAGAAAAGGTGGAATGAACATAGGAATCAATATATTCACTGATTTTATCCTGTGCTCTTGGAAATAATTCACTATCGGAATATTGATATTTTTCAGCAATGTATCCAGCTAAATATGGTGTTTTAAAATCTTTTAATTGATCATATGGAAAAGGCTCTAATTTATCCATTAATTCATCATTCATTTTTTCCGAAGCATCAACGGGAATCTTAACATAATCCAGGTTTATTTCACGAAAGGCATCATAAAAGTTCGTTTCCGTATAAATATAATCTCCACTTGTATACGTTCTTACTTTTGTACAAATGGCCTTAACCTCTACATTGCTATTCAAGTCATATAGCCAAAACGGTACATACATGCCTGTAATACTTTTTATACGATCTGCATTCATGAAACCCTTCGGTGTTAAAAGCCCTTTTTTACACCATTTCTTAAAAGCAGCTATTGCCTCTTCTTTACTGATAGTAAAAGGGATTACCTTCCTTGGCGCAAGACTACCAGATAATCGATCGGCAAGTACTACACCAGCTCCACAGAAACTACAATTGGTAGCTGCTGTGTTCGCATCTGTAATTAAAGTTGCTCCACAGTTCTCACACTGATATTCTTGTACTTCATTTTCTTCAAAGGAAATAGACAGAAGGTTCTCTGGATAACTCTCAATATTCTCCTGATTTCCACAGCTGGAACATGTTAAACTACCTGAATCTGCATCAAAGCTCATGTCTCCTCCGCAGTTCGGACATTTATAATGAAGGATCAAACTCTACACCTCTTTACTCTTATTCGGCTGATTTTTCTAATTTATCTCGTTAGAACTATATACTGGATTATTGGTTAAAAAGTTTCATTAATATGATTATTGTAATCTATTTTATTCATACCCTTAATAAGATAGGTTATTTTCTATTATTTTGTTTTTTTTAATTTGGCATAAGGGAATTGTAATCTTCCTTTTCATCCCTCTTGATGTAAAAAGGGATTTGATTGGGTTCCTCATTTCCTTTATTATCTTATTTATGTACAAAAACGGCTTTGAATGGATGTCTCATTTCCCTTTACACATCTTTTTCCACGCAAAAATGGCTTTGATCCGCCTTCTCATTTCCCTTTTCACACCTTTCCCGTGCAAAAATGACTTTGATCGCTCCTCTCATTTCCCTTTTCACACCTTTCCCATGCAAAAATGGCTTTGACAGACCTTCTCATTTCCCTTTTCACATCTTTTTCCACGAAAAAATGGCTTTGATCCGCCTTCTCATTTCCCTTTTCACACCTTTCCCGTCCAAAAAGGGCTTTGACTGCTCCTCTCATTTCCCTTTTTACTGCTTTCCTATGTAAAAACAGCTTTGACTTCCCTTCCTTCTCCCTTCCATAGAAAAACACACAGTTCAAAACTGTGTGTTTTTCTCTTCTTATGTTCCGCAATAAGTCATATATGGTTCGTCACCTGAGTCTTTCGGTGAACAATACTTTACTTGTTCTTCTGTGTAAGCAAAGGGATTCGAAAGTAACTTTAGTAAATTTTCCATTACACTCATATCTCCTTGATCTGCAGCATCAAGGGCTTCTTCTACTAAATGATTTCTTGGAATAATGGCAGGATTATGTTGCTTCATAAGTTGCAATGAACGAGCAGAATCTCCTTCTTGTTTCACTCTTTCTTCCCATTTATGATACCA
>DATMFU010000031.1:0-4555 GCA_035556015.1 Niallia sp.
ACCTTCAACAACAAAATAGTCTGGTGGCGATAGCGAGAAGGTCACACCCGTTCCCATACCGAACACGGAAGTTAAGCTTCTCAGCGCCGATGGTAGTTGGGGGTTCTCCCCCTGTGAGAGTAGGACGTCGCCAGGCAAATCGAAAAGAGTTAGCAATTATGCTAACTCTTTTTTTGTCGTAACGTTTGCTTTTTCATAGAAGTTGATATATATGAAACTATATTGTATGATATGAATAATTAGAGTCTTACTTTTCTAATAATTAAGGAGGGATCTATTTTGACAAATATAATGAATCTTTTCTCTGAAAATCAATTAGAACAAGGTAAAGCAATTGGAACAGTAAATACATATGTGGGGGTTCTTGAAAAATTTCAAACCTGGCTAACAACTAGAGAGAAGGAGCTTAGTCAGATTTCCAATAAAGACGTTCAATTATTCATAGATTATCTTGAACAACAACAGAAAGATCCTAGTACTATTGAAAAATACTTTGCAGCAATAAGTGTTTTTGCACGTTTTTTAGGAAAATCTGAAATCACTGCGGATATCCAACGTAAAGAGAAAGTAAAAGAAAGCGAAATACCTGAATCCTTAGATGAAAAGGAAGAGAAAAAAATATTATCAGAAGTTGAGTTAGATGGAAACCTTCGAAATATTGCGATTGTTTATACACTCTTATATACAGGGATACGAATTTCTGAACTATGCGCTTTAGACCTAGTACATGTAAATTTAACAGAAAAGAGACTTTCTGTAATTAATCAAAAAGGAGAAGTGGATCGAACCATTCCATTATCTTCTGAAGTAAGTAAGCATTTAAATAATTATATAGATTCTTTAAACAACCCAAATCAGGAAGCATTATTTGTATCCAGTGTAAATAAACGAATATCTACAAGAGCAGTACAGTACATGCTGCAAAAATATAATGTAAATCCTCACAAGTTGAGACATACTTTTTGTCAGAAACTCATTAATAAAGGAATTGATATTCATACGGTAGCCCAATTAGCTGGTCATAAGGATATAAATGTTACGAAACGGTATGCTGGTGCTGTACAGACAAATTTAGAAGATGCAATTGATCGAGCTTTTTCCTAAAAAGTGATATAAAATAGGCTAGATTTTTAGAAAATGGAGAGAGAAAAAAGATCATCGTATGATAACGATGATCTTTTTTTACAAATAACTAAGTAGGGATTGTTTCGTTGCTAATGATAATTATGAATGAGTAGCAAGTGAAATCAAGTTATAGTGGAAAAATCAGGGGGAGCAAAATGAATGCTAAAATAAAATTTTCTTTATCAATGGCTATATTTGGTTCAATAGGCTTTTTTTCCGTAAAAACTGGATTGCCATCAATTGAGCTAGTTTTTATAAGATGTATTTGTGCTTGTATTCTATTAAGTGTGTTTTATTCTTTTTCAAGAAGAAAAGAAATAAGAAGGGTAGAAAGAAAGGAATTTGGTATTAGTATTCTTTGTGGTGTATTTCTTGTAGTAAATTGGGTTTTCTTTTTTCGATCCTTCGAGCATATGTCGGTAACAGTAGCTGTATCTATTTACCATTTAGCGCCCGTTCTTGTTATTGTTTTAGGTAGTGTCCTTTATAAGGAAAGGCTCACTTGGAAAGGAATGTTTGCTGTACTTATTTGTTTTATTGGCACACTTCTTGTGGGAGATATACAAAATTCCCTTTCTATTTCAGCATTCCAGTCAAACGGATTAATTTGGGCATTCGGTGCAGCCCTATTCTACGCTTTAACTACCTTAACTGGTAAAAGGATACGGAGTCTACATCCACTTTTAAACACGGTCATTCAAACAGGTATTGGCATAATTATGTTATTACCATTGGTTGAATGGAGTTATTTTCAGCATCTTACTATGGCAAATTGGTTTTATATTTTATTAACAGGCATGATTCACACCGGCTTTGTTTACTATTTATTCTTTAGCAGTCTACCTAATCTTGCCTCTGGAACCATTGCAATACTCGTATTTATCGATCCAGCAGTAGCTATTTTAATGGATATTGGCTTAACTGCATACAGACCAGGTTTATTACAAGTGGTTGGGATTATGGCAATCTTCTTCGGAATAGTGAAAGCAGAGCGGGGTCTGACCCGCTCTGCTTTAAAGGGGTAAAGGATTGTAGGGTTATTTGAGTGTATAAATCGGGTTTTTATAATAAGGTGGTCTTTTGGAAATCTTGGGGAGGGTCCACTTATGCTCGATGTAAGTCATTGTGACTTTTTCATTGGATTTATTTTGTAATAAGTTTTTTACCTTTGGATGAAATTCATATCTCATTATAACTCCTCCTTTTTCTTGATAGCTTTAGCTTATTCTACGTAATTCGTGAATGGAGTGTGTCTTTTTCTGATATAGGCACCAAAGTAGCTCAGTTACATAGAATAGTTTACGGCCAAATGAATGAAGGAGGAATCTGTTTATGTTCGAATTTCCGAATGACCCGAGAAACGCGATGTACCAGGTACCGAACGAGTATTATGAATTAATTGAGGGAAGAAATCAGCAGTTAGAACAAAGGATAGAATTTCCGAATGACCCGAGAAACGCAATGTACCAGGTACCGAACGAGTATTATGAACAAATAAAAGAGATAGAGGAAAGAAACCATCAGTCAGAACAAATGCTTGAATTAACAGAGATGCAAGAGCTTTTTGAGCGGAACAAGCAGTCAGACCCTTATCCGAGATATCCTTATTATGGGAAGATAACGAAGTATGAGGAAATCCCCATTAACTTTCCTGAGAGTCGACAGTTACGCCAGCCTGGTTTAGAAAGTCTCATGGTGCCTCGCCCAATTATTGAGAATGACCACTACATAGGAAGTGGAAAGTTAAAAGGGAAAGTGGCTCTCATTACAGGTGGAGATAGTGGAATAGGTGCTGCTGTGGCAATTGCGTTTGCGAAGGAAGGTGCAAATGTAGCGATTGCTTATTTGGACGAACATGAAGATGCAAAACGAACACAGAAAAGGGTGGAAGAATTAGGACAACGGTGTCTTTTGTTGCCAGGAGATCTTCGTAAGAAAAAACAATGTAAAGAAATTGTAGAGAAAACAGTGAAGACATTTGGAAAATTAGATATCTTATGTAATCATGTAGGTATTCAATTTCAACAGGCAAAACTAACAGATATTACAGATGAGCAATTCGATGATACCTTTAAGGTTAATATCTATTCCCACTTCTATACTACAAGAGCGGCACTTCCTTATATGATAGCAGGAAGCAGCATTATTAATACTAGTTCAGTTGTTACTTATGTTGGTGAGCCACAGCTAATCGACTATGTTGCAACAAAAGGAGCCAATGTTGGTTTTACTCGATCGCTTGCGAAAAATTTAGCGAAAGAAGGAATCCGTGTAAATGCAGTTGCACCAGGTCGAATTTGGACACCATTAATTCCGGCTAGTTTCTCTGCCGATGAAGTAGCTCTTCATGGTTCTAACAATCCGATGCAACGAGCAGCACAGCCATTTGAACTTGCCCCAACATTTGTATACCTAGCCTCAGATGATTCTAAATTTGTAACAGGTCAAGTATTGCATGTGGATGGGGGAGAATCTACTAATTCTTAAAAGATATGCTAATGAAAACTATGATAAAAGCTGGGCTAGAATAGTATCTGTTCTAGCCCGGCCTATTTTATTTATTTAGAAATTCTTACAAATTTTCTTTTACCGACTTGAATTATCATCTCATTTATAATAGAAACTTCGTGGTCGATACTTTCCACTTTCTTTCCATCAATACGTACTCCGCCATTTTGAATCATTCTTCTTGCTTCACTTTTCGAGCTTAATAGATTCAATTCAACTAGCAATGTCACAATAGATTCGGTATTTTTCCCAGTCCATTGAACAGTAGGGATGTCGTCTGGCATTGCTCCTTTTTGAAAAACAGTAATGAATTGTTGTTCCGCTTTTTCTGCCGCTTCTTTACTGTGATACATTCGGACAATGGTTCTTGCAAGTAGCATCTTGGCATCCCGAGGATGTAGAGTTCCTGCATGTAAATCCTTACTTATTTGAGCAATTTCTACAGGCTCCAAATCGGTAATAAGTTCAAAATACTTGCTCATTAACGGATCCGGAATAGACATAGCCTTTCCATACATTTCATTCGGATCCTCATCAATGCCAATGTAATTTTTCTTGGATTTAGACATTTTCTCTACACCATCTAACCCCTCTAACAGAGGCATTAAGATAGAGATTTGTTTATCATGACCAAACTTTTCTTGGAAATGTCTGCCCATTAATATATTAAAATGCTGATCTGTTCCACCTAACTCAATATCTGATTCTAGCATAACAGAATCGTAGCCTTGCATTAAAGGGTAGAAAAATTCATGTAGAGAGATGGATTTCCCGTAAGTTAATCGTTCTTCAAAGTCATCTCTTTCCAAAAGGCGAGCAACCGTAATTTTTCCAGCAAGATTTATGACGTCTTCAAAGGAGAGAGGAGAAAGCCATTTGGAATTGTAATGGAGTTCAATCTTTTCCATATCTAGTACTTTTC
>DATMFU010000032.1:0-2673 GCA_035556015.1 Niallia sp.
GCCATTTTATGATTTGGAATATTAGGTAATAAGGTTAAATGTTTACCTAACTGTAGTGTTCCAACCAATTGTTGAAAGTTGGTACGCTCTTGTGGAGTGGATAATGTAGGATCTTCAAACATATATAGTTGAATATTCGGGTTGATCTCATTTAAAGCTTTACGGCCAATCTGTAAAAATTCTCGCCAATTTTTATTATCTTCCATTCTTCCAATCCAAGCTATGATAGGATGTTCTTTTTTGGGCAATGGTTGATAGGAAAATTTATTACTGTCAAAACAATTATTAAATTGAAATTTTGGAGTGATCGGAAATAATTCTTCGAATAAGGAGGCGATATGAGGCGTTTTCGGATTTAATAGTCCGTTACCATAGGCAGTTACAAAAGGTACTGCTTTTGTAAGTTCTGCCCGAGCCACATGTTTAGGTCCATACCCTTGTATTTCTAATACAATAGGTCCTTTATAACCAAAATCACGAAATCTTTTAATAGCCTCATAATCTGAAATTATCACAATCATACTATAAGAGCCATGTGCTAAAATTTCTTTAATTTGATTATCATCATTTGTAATAAATGTAGGCGCATCGTGGTCATTTACTAAATCTCTTTCTTTACGATAATACAAAAAATGACAATTGATATTTTCATGTTTTAGTGCTGCTGATCTTTGACGGTTTAATGTCTCTACTCCTCCACTGGGAACATAGTATACAAATAAAACATTCATATTATCTTCTCCTATTCATTAAAAGATGAAAATACTCCTATTTTCTTAAGTTTTTAATTATAGATAACTCACTATATGAAAGAGTCATGTAAACCGTTAAAATTCCCCCTATTATTATTAAATCTTGAACGATACATTTTTAGAAAAGGAGACAAAATGGATGCAAGCAAAAGTTTCAATCTTAATTCCTTTTTATAATTGTTCATATGTCGATCAAGCGATTGAAAGTGCTTTGAAACAAGACTATGAAAATATAGAAATTGTTCTTATTGACGATGGTTCTACTTTATATTTAGAAAAGTTGAAGCCTTATAAGAAAAAAATTGTATATATAAAAAAAGAAAATGGCGGCACCGCCACAGCCTTAAATCTTGGACTAGAAAAAGCCACTGGTGATTATATTGCCTGGCTAAGTTCTGATGACTTATTTATGCCTGACAAGATATCTAAACAATTAAAGTTTATGTTAGAAAACAAATTAGACGCTAGTTTCACTAACTATCACATCATTGATAAATTTAATAATGTTTTATTTCCATGGCATTGTAAACGATTTACAAGTATTACGGAAGTATATAAGGAATTCATTACTACAAATGTCATAAATGGGTGTACCGTGCTAATTAAAAAAGAAGTTTTTGAGAAAATTGGTGGATTTAATGAAGTTTTTAAATATACCCATGATTATGAAATGTGGTATCGCTTATTAAGTAAAGGCTATCAAATGCATTATTTAGATGATGTTCTTACAAAGTTTCGTACGCATGAAGACTCTGGAACAAGTAGATACCAAAATGAAATGATTAGTGAAATGAGAATGATTGAAAGTTACTATCGCCCACAATTAATTCAATACATTATATGTAATCTTTGAGAAAGTATCACTTACTAATTAATAAAATTATGTATTTTGTTCTGGTAGCTTTTATCTAAATATAGAGAATGTATTTAACAGGAGGAGAAAAATGACAGAGGAAAAGGTCACCGTTTTTATTCATATACCAAAGACAGGTGGTACAACACTTAATGATATTTTTAAGGGACAGTATACAAATGAAGCGTTTCACGACCACGATTCCTACCTTGGAGAGGTAAAAAAGTTAGAGGAATTAGATAACCATGAATTAAATCAAATATCCGCAGTAGCAGGTCACCATTTTTACGGAGATCATGAATATTTTAATAAACCTTTTGATTATTTTACGATGCTCCGAAATCCAGTAGAAAGAGTCGTTTCTTTATATTATTTCTTACAAGACTATCCAGGTTATGAATTTATAAGAGAACTAAGTTTAGAAGAGTATGTAATGCAAGAGTCAGAAGCAAATAATAATCAAACTGTATTACTTAGTAGTAACTGGATGAATCCAGATTTAGAACTTGCTAAAGAACGATTAAAGACATTTAAAGTTGTTGGTGTAACGGAAATGTTTAATGAGACACTTTTCCTATTAAAGAAAGAATTTAATTGGGAAAATGTTTATTACGTTAAACAAAATGTTACGAAAAAACGAAAAAAAGTAGAGGAAATCTCAACAGAGACTGTCGACCTTATAAAAGAGCGTAATTCACTCGATATGGAATTGTATGAGTATGCGAAGGAACTTATGGAAGAAAAATTAAAAAAACTTAGCAAATTAGAGAGAATTCAGTTAGAAATCTATAAAAGGAACCAAAGAAATTATATGAAGAAAAATTCACTTTAAACATGTTTGAAAATTAGATATAACTACTTTTAAAAATATTGGACTCACACTTCATCCGTATTTTATGAAAAGTAAAAAAGACAAGCGTCAAAAAAAGCTTGTCTTTTTTATATAATCTTACTCTGTAATTTCAACTTTCTCCATTACATCGCCGTTTCTCATCGCTTTAACTGTATCCATACCTGAAGTTACTTGTCCAAATACAGTATGAACACCGTTTAGATGTGGTTGTGGCT
>DATMFU010000033.1:0-6496 GCA_035556015.1 Niallia sp.
GAGCATCTACACCAACACCAATTACAAAAGAAGTAATTAACTTTTTAGAACAGTATGACCCTGAAGTTGAAACAACATGGTCATTAGAAAAGAAAGTTCCATTAAATAAAATACTTCCTAAAGTAAAAGTAAAATAAGTAACTTTAAAAGGACAGACCTTTACAATCCCCTCAATTCTCGATGGATGAATGTATTGTAAGATCTGCCCTTTTTTATTCTAAAAGTAAATTAGGTTAGATAAATTTAAAAGGATCTGTATGTATCTCTGATGGAAAGATATTTACATTATATTTCTTTTCTTCACACATTTTCTTTAATATGTTCGTTACTCCATTTTTCATTACTTTTTCAACATTATGCCCTGGGTCTATAATATTTAAACCAACAGCTTGCGCGTCATGAGCAACATGATAATACATATCTCCTGTTACATATACATCTGCACCTTTTATCAAAGCTTGAGAATAGTATTTATTTCCATCTCCGCCTAGTACTGCGACCTTTTTTACTTTAGCATCTAAATCGCCAACAACTCGAACTTTCTCCACTTCAAGTACTTTTTTTACATGATTGGCAAAATCTAATAGAGTAGTTTCTTCTACCTTACCAATTCTTCCAAGCCCTAATTGCTCTCCAGTTAAATCTAAATGATAAATGTCATACGCCACTTCTTCATATGGATGGGCTTTTAACATTGCTCTTATTATCTTCTTTTCTAATGATGCAGGATAAATGGATTCAATTTTATCTTCTTTTACTTTTTCTAACTGATTTTCAGTTCCAATAAAGGGATTAGAACCTTCTAACGGTCTAAATTCTCCTTGTCCCTCTGTAGAAAAAATACAATGGCTATAGTTTCCTAATCCGCCTGCACCTGCATCCCCAATCGCCCTTTTAACGACTTCAGTGTGTTCTTTTGGAACATATACGACTAATTTTTTCAATTTATCTTCATACGTAGGAACTAATACTTCAGTATCTTGTAGACCTAATGCTTCACTTAATAAATCATTTACTCCACCCTTGGCCACATCCAAATTGGTGTGTGCAGCATAAACAGAAATATCATGTTTGATTAATTTATGCATTAATCTACCAGATGGATTGTCCATGGTAATTTTTTTTAGTGAACGAAAAATTGGTGGATGGTGGGCAATGATAAGATCAACGTTTAACCGAATCGCTTCCTCTACCACCTCATCTAAAACATCTAAAGCTATCATAACGTTCTTAACAGGACGACTTAAATCACCAATTTGAAGACCAATTTTATCTCCCTCCATCGCATAGGACTTAGGTGAAAATTGTTCAAATAAAGAGATTATTTCAAACCCATTAATATTCTTCATCTACCAATCACCTCTTCAATTAGTTTAATCTTCTCTATTAACTCTTCTGATTTCCTTCTATTTGCTAATGTATCAGGAGCATTTTCTAGTTGCTTCAAAATTTTTTCCCAATTATTCTTTTCCATTAACCACTTTTTTTCAAAAACCTTATTTTTTTCTTCTACTAAAAACGGGCCAAGTAACAATAGTTTTTCTTTGTCCGATTCATATTGTTTTTGAACGTCTCCTCTTTCTGCAACTAATACTTCATAAATTTTATTATCTTCTTCTATAATTTCTTCATTAATCAATTCCCAGCCATTTTGGACTAACCACTTTCGAACCGAATAAGCACTAACATTAGGCTGTAAAATCAATCTATTCACAGAAGATAATTTACTTTTTCCCTGTTCTAATATCTCCGCAATTAATGCTCCACCCATCCCAGCGATAGTGATACACTGCACTTCATTCGGGGAGATTACTTCTAGCCCATTTCCTTTTCGCACAGAAATTATTTCTGTTAAACCTTCTTGCTTTACTTGCTTAACAGCAGAATTATATGGTCCTTCGACTACCTCACCTGCAACAGCAAAGCTTATTTTATTTCTTTTTGCTACATAACAAGGTAAGTACGCATGATCAGATCCAATATCTGCAAAGCTTGATCCCAATGGTATGTATTTTGCAACAGTTTCTAAACGTAGTGATAATTTATCCGAATTCATTTTCTACCCCACATTTCTCTTTTTTATAATTATAAGTATAACTTTATGATAATTATTAATGTTAATAAGCCCACACCTATATAGGCAGAAAGTGTAAAATAAAGAAGTTTGTATTTTTTACCAAGCATATACCAAATAAAACAGTTACCATATAAGATAATATAAAGATATATTATTTCTCCAGCAAAAAATTTAATAACTACTGCTACACTTAATAAAAGGAATTGAATAGCTATAGAGGCTGCAGGTATATCAACATTCTGTTGGTTTTTATTATACAAAAAAAGTCCTCCGATTAAAAAAAACAGAAAAATTAGTGAAATAGCTATTTGCAAAATGAAAGACAATTCTGTAAAATAAAAGAAATATATAGACACTGGAATAAGGGCTAGATATATTGTATTAAAAATAAGAAACCATTTATTTCTTTTTGATTTCTTCTCAGTTTCTACTCCCATTCCTTCTGTATACAAAGTAATTAAGTAATCACAATAATGTTCTGGAAGCATTTTACTTTCCTTCCAATATGCAATTTCCTTTAATATAATATTTTTTCTTTGTTCCTGCATTTGTTTAACCACATCCTTTTAAGCGCATATAAAATTCAGGTTTTCACTATTATGGATAAGATATCTTTCCCTGCTACTAGCCTCTAACACATCATTTTGAGATTTCGTACCTATGTAAGTAAATGCGGGATAAAAAAAGAAATAGCTACTTCTTTGTAGGAAGTGAACTATTTCTCGTTACAGTTCAAATTATACTATCATTCTAAAAAGTCTTTTAGACGCTTACTTCTACTAGGATGTCTTAGCTTTCTCAATGCTTTTGCTTCAATTTGACGAATACGTTCACGAGTTACACCAAAAACTTTACCTACTTCTTCTAGTGTACGAGTACGACCATCATCTAGACCAAAACGTAATCGCAATACATTTTCTTCTCGATCTGTCAAAGTATCTAAAACATCTTCTAACTGTTCTTTTAACAGTTCGTATGCAGCATGTTCAGATGGTGATGTAGCATCCTGGTCTTCAATAAAATCACCTAGATGAGAATCATCTTCTTCACCAATTGGTGTTTCTAATGAAACAGGTTCTTGCGCTATTTTTAAAATTTCTCTTACTTTTTCAGGAGATAGGTCCATGTCTTCTCCAATTTCTTCTGGAGTTGGTTCACGACCAAGATCTTGTAGTAATTGACGTTGAACACGAATTAATTTATTTATCGTTTCAACCATGTGAACGGGTATACGAATAGTTCTTGCTTGGTCAGCGATAGCTCTTGTAATTGCTTGACGAATCCACCAAGTCGCATACGTACTGAACTTGAACCCTTTTTCATAATCAAATTTTTCAACAGCTTTGATTAATCCCATATTTCCCTCTTGGATTAAATCTAAAAACTGCATTCCACGTCCAACATATCTTTTAGCTATACTTACAACTAAACGTAAATTTGCTTCAGCTAGACGACGTTTTGCCTCTTCGTCACCTTCTAAAATACGTTTTGCTAATCGAATCTCTTCTTCTGCAGAAAGTAAATCTACTCTTCCGATCTCTTTCAAATACATGCGGACAGGGTCATTTATTTTTACACCAGGAGGTACGCTAAGATCATTTAAATCGAACTCTTCCTCGCCCTTTGCAAGTTCTTTAACATTAGGAGCCTCATCTTCACTATCACCGATTAGCTCAATTCCTTGATCACCTAATAACTCATAAAATTCATCCATTTGATGTGAATCTAATTCAAAACTGGATAATTTTTCTGCTATATCATCATATGCAAGTACTCCAGTTTTTTTACCTAATAAAGTTAGTTGTTCCTTTACCTGATCAAGGGTTAGTTCCGTTTCAACTTCTTTTGAACGGGCAGACTTTTCAGCCATTTGTCCCCCTCCTTCCAAAAAATCAAGACATCATAAAAATTATTTCAAGGTTTTTTCTAATTTTAAAACTTCCATACCTATTTGAGCAGCTTTCAAATAATCATTTTGACGTTCTGCCTCTTTTAGCAATTGTTTTTTTTCTTTTATTTCAAGCAATTTTTCATAATTAACTACTTGTTTAATGTAATCATTTATTTCAATATCACTTACTTCTTCATTAACTTCCATCATTTCGATTTCAGCAACAATGCGTTGAAGATCTACATCATCTATAAAATTCATAAATGAACTTGTATTAGAGCTTTGACCTCTTTCATAATACGCAAGAAGATACGTAAATATTGCTTGATGTTCATCAATATTGAAAGTTTTTCCATTTAACGATTCTTGCACTTTGTAAGTTAGATCTTCATCTTTAAACATATGTGCAAGTAATCTTTTTTCAGCAGTATGGTACGCAGGTAATAACCCTGTTACGCGCTTTTTTATCGTATACTGTTTTGCAGGTTTAACATTATTTTCAGGTACAGGATTATTAATAGAGGCCTGTTCCGATAAATCCTGTATTTGTTCTTTCAAAGCATCAAGAGATACAGAAAATTCATCAGATAATTGTCTTAAATAAAGATCTTTCTCCACTGCCTTATCAAGTTTAGCGATTTCACCTAGTACTTCTTCGATAAAAGCAAGTTTATCTCCTTCATTTTGAAGATTTTTACCTCTTCGATAGTAAAGCATTTTAAAACCCATGAAGGGAATGCTTCCATGAAGTATTTCGTGTTGTAGTTTATCTTCCCCAAAATGATTAACATAATCATCTGGGTCCATTCCATCAGGTAACATAACAACATTTACAATACATTTAGCCTTTGATAGAAGTTGCCCTGCTCGAAAGGCTGCTTCTATTCCAGCAGAATCAGAATCATAGCAAATAGTAACAATTTTTGAATTTTGTTTTATTATGGCAATATGGTCTTCCGTTAAGGAAGTTCCCATTGTGGCAACACTATTTTCCACGCCTGCACGATTTGCTGCTATAACATCCGCAAACCCTTCAAAAAGAATGGTTTGTTGATGTTTTCTAATAGTTGACCTTGCTTTATCAAAATTGTAAAGTATATTACTTTTATTAAAAATTGGTGTTTCAGGACTGTTAAGGTATTTGGGAGTATTATCCCCTAATGTTCGACCTGAAAAACCAACAGTGTTACCATTTCGATTTTTAATGGGGAACATAATTCGATCACGAAATCGATCAAAATACTTGTCATCCCTATCACTTTTAATAATTAAACCAGCTTTTTCTAATAAAGCTTCGTCGAATTTCCTCTTTCCTAGGAATTTAACAGCTAGATCCCATGAGTCTAAAGTATAGCCTATTTGAAACTTTTCTATTATCGGCAAAGTAAAGCCTCTATTAAGCAAATACTCTAACGCATGCTGACCATCCTTTGTGTTTACGAGTAAATGATGGTAGAATTTAGTTAATAGCTCGTGTGCATCCATCATTTGTTGTAAATCATTAGGAATTGCTTGCTTTTTTTCCAGCTCTGTAACATCTATACCCAAATCAATATTAACTCGTTCAGCCAATTGTGAAGCAACTTCCACAAAGGAAGTACCTTCTAAATCCATTAAAAAGGTAAAAACATTACCTCCAGCATGGCAGCCAAAACAATGAAAAATCTGTTTGTCTGGTGATACAGTGAAAGATGGTGTCTTTTCGCCATGAAAAGGGCAAAGACCGATGAAATTGCGACCTTGCTTAGTAAGTGAAATATGTTCTCCAATAATATCCACTATATCGATAGCTTGTTTAATTTCATTTAATTTTTCTTCAGGAATGCGCGCCACCATTTCCCAACACATCTCCCTACTGATTGCCTACTTGAAGATTATTCGACGTCCACCATCTTTTCCCCTTCATTTTTCGACAGTATTCTTAAAAAACTTTCTCTAAACTTCTTTCGATCTTGTTCTGTAAACGGCTTTGGGCCTTTTCCGTAAATCCCATTTCTTCTTGCTTTAGCAGACAAATATCGTAAGTCTAGAGCAGTCTTAATGCTGCTTTCATCATAAATCATCCCTCTGGGTGAAAGGACAATTACTTCTTTAAGTAATAAAGTAGAGGCTAAACCAATATCCTGTGTAACTACAATGTCCCGCTTTTTTACAGCATTCATGATGAATAAATCTGCAGCTTCTTTGCCAGTATCTACATATTTCCAGTTTAATTCATCAAGACTGTTGCTCATATGTGCATATGAAGCTACAAAGAGCGATTCATATCCATATTTAAAGCTAATTTCGACAATATCTTCTTTAACGGGACAAGAATCAGCGTCAACATATACCATTGGACTTCCTAATGTACTATTAATTCTACATCACTCCACATTTTCCTTCTTCTTTGATAAATTTTTCAATAAGAAGGTATGTCGAAAACTTTTTCATTCTTTCCCTTGACTTCTCACAATAAATAGTTTATTCGTAAAAAGCCAACTCTAAACCTAAATATGATACTTTTTTATCACAATTTTTTATTATAG
>DATMFU010000034.1:0-7175 GCA_035556015.1 Niallia sp.
AAAATGGGGAAAAAATCGTCCTTATTGGCTCTGGTTAGCAATCCCATTTGGCGCAACGATATTCTTAACTTTCTTGGCTCCAGATCTTTCGCCTGATGGAAAAGTAGCTTATGCATTAATTACGTACATTGTAGCAGGAATGGTTTATACAGGTGTAGCAACCCCGATTACTGCCATTTTGCCAAACCTAACGAAAAATTCTACAGAAAGAGTACGCTTAAATTCATGGAGAAGTAATGGTGGAATGATCGGGTACTTAATTACTGCTTCTTTCACCTTACCACTTGTAGCTTTCTTTGGTAACGGAAATGACAAACTCGGTTTCCAAGTAACCGTTGGAATTTATGCAGTTATAGCTATTGCTTTATTACTCTTTGCTTTCTCTGGAACAAAAGAACTGAATACAAAAAATATCAAATCAATTCCTATTCGAGAAAGTTTCGGTGCAATGAAAGGGAATTGGCCATGGATTACATTAGTGCTTGCCTTTATCTTCTATTGGTTAGGTAACACATCTAGAACTTCAACAGTTATCTACTATTGCCAATATTATTTGGATAAGAAAAACCTTGCTTCTCTGTTGAACGGACTTGTTGTGTTCCAAATGGTATCCATTACGATTCTTCCGTTTGTTGTGAAGAAATTTTTGAAAACGCATACGCAGATTCTAGGTTTTATCTTAGCTGCCATAGGACAAGTTGTCATCGCCTTTGCAGGAAGTAGTGTATCCATGGTTATTTTCGGATGGGTTATTGCCTCTCTTGGTACAGGAATTGCCGTAACATTACCATTTGCGATGCTATCCGATACCGTTGATTATGGAGAATGGAAAACAGGCATTCGTGCAAGCGGATTCCTAACTGCGATTGGAAGCTCCTTCTGTATCAAAATTGGATCAGGATTAGGAAGCTTTATCCCGTCCATTATTATGGGACAAGCAGGCTATGTAGCAAACGCTACCCAATCAGCCGCTTCATTAGCAGCAATCAAGTTCTGCTTCACATGGTTACCAGCTATATTCTTCCTAGTTGGAGCGTTGATTATGTTGAATTATACGAAGTATGAGCGTAATGAGGCGAATATTCGTAAGCAGCTGTAATGGTGTCAGGCACCACAAAAAGACAAATGACTACAAATGTCCATATAAGAAAGACAAAGTTAGAGGAACCAAGCATTTGGTTCCTTTTTATAGTGTATCTCGCTTGGGAAAATATTTTGGATGCAAGTCTCGAATCCTGGATGTATAACTAGAGGTTTAGCTAAGTTTTATACTTTTGTCTGTTTATTGGTGAGAGAGTGGGGTAGAAGTTGAGATCTTTATTAGAATTCAAAAGGAAAATCAATTTCGATTCTTCTTATGAATATTGTGGTTATATTTTCTCTTAATAGAGAATATAAAGGGATTACTATCTAAATGAAGCCAGTATGTGTTAAAAGCTTCTTTCAAATCTACTACCTTGTTAAATTCGTATAGTTGGTCGTGCAGGTTAGTATCTTTCATATTTAATGAATAGCCTGCGTTAATATACCATTTAAAGTATTTTAATTTATCCAATGTTAATCTATTAATATCACTAGTGGCTGAGTATAAAAGTAAGTGTTGATATTTGGAAAAATTAGGATTAGCGTAAATGGAGTTTACTAATCTAGTCCGTCTTTTTTCAACAACAACCTTTTGGTTTTCTTTAGGAACTTTTTGATTAATTATATAATGTTGTCGAATATAATCTTCAGAGCAATTTAGAAGGTCTGCAATTCTTTTAGTATTATTGTTAGAGCTAGCTAAGATGGCCAGTATAATTTCATCTTTTACTTTGTAATAAATATTTTCCTTCACACAGTTTAGTAAGCAGGCATCATACCAATCCGATTTTTGAATACTATAGGAAATTATTCTACAAGGAACCTTTCTACTTGGGTATAGAATTGATAATGCATTAAAAGCATTTATTCCACCAAATAGAAGTAACTCATTTGATTCATTTTCATATACAGACATTAATGGTCCACTTGTTTTAGTGACAATATTATACTTCTTTTGAGCAGTTAATTCAGTAGGAAGATATTGATGTACGGCTTTTATTTCATTAGCGGATAGCCATTTTATCTTATACAATATCTCATCCCCTTTAAGTTATTGCTAAAGAATATGATTTTAAGAAATTGTCCTATACTTCATTTCTAAAATTGGTGTCAGGCACCTCAAAAAGACAAACATCGACCAGTGTTCATCTAAGAAGGACAAGGACATAGTTAAAGGAACCAATTTTTTGGTTCCTTTATTTTAGATAAATTTACTTTCTAATTTTGTTAACGTAGAATAAAAATAATGGGAATTGAGAGTAAACAGTTCCTTACTTTGTCAAAGAAAGGAACTACATACATGCATTTTTTAGAAAAAATACAGCCACACTTAATTAGTGACGACTTATTAATACAAGAATCTATTTTACATGCTATTAATGAATATCCTGCTCTTCCTGGTGATTGGGTGGTTAAATTATTAAAGGAAGCTTTTTCTAACGTAGAAAAGCAATCTTCTATTTTAATACATATAGACAATCAACCTATTACAGAAGATGCACTAAAGATTTTGTTGGAATATATACCGAATATGGATCAAAAAAAGGTTCATTTGGCTTTGAAATTATTCAATAATGTGGAGCCAGCTTTAGCTATGAAATATAGAGGTGCATTAAAAGGATATATTCCTAAAGATAATTGGTCTTTATTTGAATTATTATTAAACGGAGAAGAAGAGGAAGTTTATGAGAAATATGGAGAAGTTTTAAATGATATAGAGAGAGCTAGTATGTTCCCTTATCAACTACTAAATCAAGCTAGACATATTTCGAAGACTATAGTCGAAAAAGGCTGGATCGCAGAAGAAGAAATAGAAATTGTACTGAAAGAGGAATTAGAGAACCAATGGTTTTCCATAAATGGAATCCTAAATGTCTATATGTTAGGTTTACTAAAAATAGAAAAATATATTCCTCTTTTAGCAAGTTTACTGGAACGAGATGAAGACTTTTTGTTAGAAGAAGTTGCCACAGCACTAATTGGCTTTCAATCTGATAAAGTAGTGGAGGCAGTAGAACCTTTTATTAATAAATCAGAATCTGTTATTTATGCAGTATCTATTATTGGGAATATTAAAACAGATAGAGCAGTTGAAGTTTTAAGAAGAGCGTATTCCGAATTAGACAATTTGGAAGATCAAGATACAGTAATAGAGGCCCTTTGTCATCAATTTTCAGAAAAAGGACTTCCCGAAATAAGTGAACATATGAGTAAGAAATATTTCTCCAATCTTATTGATATGGAACATACTGCCTATAGTTACTATTCTATATTAGATTTAAAGCATCCTGCATTAGACAAATGGAGAAAGGCTGCACTACAAAGGGAGTTAGATTTTCAAAATAGTTTAAATAAAAATAGAAGTACCAACTTTCACGAGCCTATTCGTAATGAAATCAAGGTTGGAAGAAATGATCCATGTCTGTGTGGAAGTGGGAAAAAGTATAAGAAGTGTTGCGGAAAGTAATGGTGTCAGGCACCTCAAAAAGACTAGCAACCATAAATGTTCATTTAGGAAGGACACATTTAAAGGAACCAATCATCCATTGGTTCTTTTTTTGCTGTTTAGAAATAAAAAAGCTCGTACAAATATTAAGGAATAAAAGCAAGCTAGAGATAATATATCTACTAATGAAAGCGTTTTATATTTGACTGGTGGTGATCTCTTTCTAATGATTTAAATGGAATTATAAAGGAATAGTTCAAAAAATGATTGGGGGGCAAGGTTAATGAAGTCTCGTAAAAAGATATTTTCCTTATTTAGTATTCTTTTGTTAGTTGTTTTTGCCTTTGGCTGTTCTAATTCTTCCAGTGGAGGGAAAAAGGATTCTGATAAAGTAGAAGCAGAGGTTACGACGGTTGGGCCAGAAGATGGTGCCAAAATGGATATGTGGTTGTTCGTTGATTTACACCAACAATTCTATGCAGAGATGTTGAATAAATGGAATGAGGAACATCCGGACAAGCAAATTCAAATTAAGTTTGCTGTGTATCCGTATGACAATATGCATACAAAGCTTACGTTAGCTGTTCAATCTGGTAAAGGTGTTCCTGATTTAGCGGACGTAGAAATTGGTCAGTTTCCTAACTATTTAGATGGAGAAGTGCCATGGTTGAAATTAAATAGTTTTGTAGAACCGTATAAAGCGGATTTAGTACAATCTCGTTTAGACGCTTATGAACAAGATGGTAACTATTACGGAGTACCAACCCATGTGGGCGCTACTGTTATGTACTATAATACGGAAATTCTAGAGAAATACGGCATTGATTATAAGCAAATTAAAACATGGGATGATTTCCAAGCAGCTGGCGAAAAATTGAAAGAAGCCTCTAACGGAGAAGTTTATATGACATCTGTTGATACTGGTGGTGCTGACTGGTTAACTTTAGCGATGTCTGAGTTTGGGGAGTCTTGGGTTGAAAATCCAGAAAAGGCAAACGTGAAGTTAGATTCTTTAAAATCGATGATCACGATGCAAAAAGGCTGGTTGGATAGTGGCATTGCAGAAGTAACGCCAGGTGGACAAATTGATACAGAAGAAGGATATGCAACGGTTGCTAAAGGAGAAGTAGCTGCATTCCCTAAAGCTATTTGGTATATGTCTCGTTTTACCGATTATATGCCTGAAATGTCTGGTAAGATTGCGATTGCTCCAGCTCCTGTATTTGAGGAGGGACAAAAACGTTCGAATGGTGCAGGTGGTACAGGAACGGTTATTTATAAAGATTCGAAAAATGCAGAACTTGCAGCTGAGTTTATGACTTGGGCAAAATTATCGGAAGAAGGTAGTGCGAAAATCTGGGATATTCTTGGTTTTGACCCAGTTAATACAAAGATTTGGACAAATAAAGATGTGACACATAATCCAGAGAATAAATATGTTCAATACTTTGTTAATAATCCGTTTGATACATTATTAGAAATCCAAGATGAAGTAAATCTGATTAAAACAGTGAAAATCACTCCTACAATCAATGAGGTATTTAATTTAACGACCTTAAATGAAGTGTTTGAGAACGGTGCAGATATTGATCAAGCCATTGAAGATGCGCAAAGTGAGGTAGACTTTGAGCAAGATTAAAGGTTTGTGAAGTAGGTAAGATTGCCCTTTGTAGGCAATCTTACCTTGCTCTTGATGGAAAGGAGAGGACGAAATTGAAAAAGGTACAAGCTTTTTTATTTTCTCAGAAAGTTGCTCCATATGTATTCATTCTACCGTTTATCATTAGCTTGGGATTTTTCTGGATCTATCCAATGTTCTCAACCATTAATATGAGTTTTCATGATATTGGGAATGGATACAGTGAATATATTGGGTTTGCAAACTATGAAAAATTGCTAGGTGATAAGGTATTTCACATGGCTGTTCGAAATAGTGTGATCTATACGATACTTACTTTAGTTGTATTGATTCCTATTCCGATGCTATGTGCTTTCTTATTAAATTCGAAGAGAATAATGGGGAAGAGAATCTATAAAATGATTATTTATTTACCTGCCTTGGCTTCTGTAGTAGTTGCAGGTATTTTGTTCCGTTATATGTTCAGTGAAATGGATTCCGGTTTAATGAACCAAATTCTTAATTTCTTTGGTATTGAGTCCCAACAGTGGTTGAAAAACTGGGGAACAGGAATGGCGGCACTTCTTTTATTAGCCACATGGAGATGGACTGGAGTAAATACATTGTACTTTGAAGCAGGATTAAGCTCCATTGATGAGGTGCTCTATGAATCTGCTAAAGTGGATGGTGCTAGTGCTTGGCAAAGATTTTGGCATATTACGTTGCCATTACTTAAACCAACAAGAATTTATGTTACAACAATTAGTATATATGCTGGATTAGCGATGTTCTTAGAGAGCTTCATGATTTATGGTGGCAATAATTCTCCGAAAAATATCGGCTTAACAATTGTTGGTTATTTGTATAGAAGAGGAATTGAAAAGAATGATTTAGGCTACGCTTCCGCTGTTGGATTAGTATTATTAATTGTGGCTTTATCCATAAGTATGATTTATTTGGTGTCAAGCGGCATGTTTAAAAAGGAGGAGGCCAAATAGATGAGCGAAAATAGTATGAAGCACACTAAAAATAATCCTATTGTTAAAATATTGATTAACTCCTTTTTTATCATTATGTGTGCGGCTGTGGCCGTTCCCTTTATCTCTGGTTTATTTGCGTCTTTCCGTCCAGGGCAAATGCTCATTCGAAACGGGTTAAACTTAAACTTGGATTTTGAAAATTGGTCTTTAATCAATTATAGTTACCTCTTTGATGGAAGTACTCAATACTTAGATTGGTATAAAAATAGTTTGCTTATTACCATAGTTTCTGTAGTTTTAACACTTATTATCTGCTATTTCGTTGCTTATGGATTTGCGATGTATCAGTTTAGATTTAAAAATTTTCTGTTTTTCCTTGTTATTGCAACGATGATGGTTCCTTTTGAAATATTGATGTTGCCATTATATAAAGAAATGATTAGTTTTGGACTAATAGATACGTATGCTGGCGTTATCCTGCCAGGATTAGTACATGCTTCCACCATTTTTTTCTTTAGACAATATCTTTCAGGGGTACCAAAAGAGTTATTAGATGCAGGAAGAATTGATGGAAGTACAGAGTATGGAATTTGTGTGAAAATTGTCATGCCAATTTCGAAACCAGCCTTTTCTGCAATGGCTATTTTGACATCAATGGGCGCATGGAATAATATGCTATGGCCGTTAATTGTTTTACGATCTTCAGAAAAATTCACCTTACCAATTGGGTTAAATACACTAATGACTCCTTATGGAAACAATTATGATGTCCTAGTTGCAGGATCAATGTTCTCGATTCTTCCTTTGTTCATTTTGTATTTAATTTTCAATAAGTACTTTGTGGAAGGTATGACAGCTGGTGCTGTGAAGGGATAAATGTTAATGAGGGGGAGATAAACGTGAAGATAAGGTTTGATTCTCCCTTCTGGGAGCGAATGGGGAAACTCTATTCTCTAATTATGTTGAATCTGTTATGGGTAGTTTTTAGTATACCAATTATAACAATTGGACCATCTACAGTTGCATTGCACCGTACGATGGTCCATGT
>DATMFU010000035.1:0-4086 GCA_035556015.1 Niallia sp.
TCTTACAGAATAGAAAAGAGGAGCATCTTTTTGCTCCTCCTTTTCCTTCTATCTATCCCTTTTCTCCCATACTTTCACATAATTTTTCCCATTAGCTAATTTTCCAATTGGACCTACTCTACTTTGTTCTCCACTTCTTTCTCCTAGGAAATCAATATTTAAAGTTACTTCCTTACCCTCTGGATCATCAAAGTCAGCATCTACAATTCGAGCTCTACTCAAAGTTTTCGTAGTTTGAATATCTCCAAGCATACTATCGTATCCCTCTGGTAGTTCAATAGAAAGATACACTTCCTCTTCTTCCTCAATTATGTCTAATTGTGGATTAAATTCCTTTAATTCTAGTTTATCTTCCTCTCTTTCAAAGGAAGTAGCACCATTTAAATAGACATTATTGTTTATATATACAGGCTGTTCTACTTTATTGAAAGCTTCATGATCACCAGGATCTAAGTGAACTGTTTCTATATATTCTTCTAGAGAGGTAGGATAACCGTTATAATGGGATGTACCAACATCCTCTAGTTCATCATCGCCAATAAATATATTATTATAAAAACGATCGTCTCCTCCGTATGTAACGGCAAACCCAGCTACTTCCGTACTATGAGGAACATGATAAGGGGTAGCACGATCGAGCATTTTTCGATTCACCATTTTCCCTCTGATGATGTTGTTTACGTAGGCTCCACCTTGTGCGTGATTATCTAGGGCATAGTCTGCTGTTAAAATATTATGGTCGACAATATATGGACCATGACTTACTTCAATAAATAAGTCCCGGTTATTTCGATAATAAAGATTACTACTAACTCTTGTTCCTTGCGTCTGCCAATCAAGCCATGTTCCTAATGAGCAATCATGGATTCGATTATGATGAATATGGACATCAATGGCCGCATGTAGTTTTATACCAGCTATTTCATGTCCATAAAATTCTCTCTTTAAAGCAATATTATAAATATGATTGTTATATATTTCGCTAAAGACACAGCCAAGATGGCCAACAATACCATTTTGACCACAATCATAAATTACATTGTTGCGAACAATATGGGAACCGATTTTCTCTTTACTCCACCCAGCTTGCCTTGCAAGAAAAACAGATTCTAACTGATATTGATAGCCTGGCTTATCTTTGCGCTTTGATCGATAATTGTCACCAGTAGATGCTTCCTTTCCAAGACTAATCGCACTACATTTCGCATCATGGATGATATTATCTTCTATAATCCATCCTTTACTCCAATGTGGACCTATTAGTCCAGGCTGATCTGCAGTAGGGGGAGCCCATGGAGTGGCAGCTTGTGCCATTTCAAAACCTCTTACTGTTATATAATTAATCCCTGTTTTATCTGGATAAAAGCAACTTCTTCGCACATTAATTTCTACTAATTCCTCATTAGGATTAAATCCATGGAAATTAGCAATTATTACAGTAGAAGTTTCATCCACCTCCGCAAACCAAACAAATTTTGTCTGTTCCGGCTGACGGACTGGAACTATTTTTTTTGTCCAATGATCTAATATCTCTGTTTGTTCTTGAGGGTTATGAACTTGGTCTAGGGTTTCAGCTTCGTAGAAGGATTTTCCATTTAAATAGACATCCCCAAGATGCCTTCCTGGATTATAGACAACCCAATCACCAAATATCTCTTCTTTAAAAGGATTAAACTCTCCAAATAGCTGATTATCCACAACTGCTTTCCAAACAGTTCCTTCAACCTTTTCCCAATTTTGAATCCGTTCTGAACCTTTAATAATGACTTTTTCCCCACCTGCTGCTTGATAAGTGATTCTTCTTAACTTACTCAATCCGGAATTTTGTGGTTTCACCCATTCCCGATATTCTCCTTCATGAACAATGATGGTATCTCCTGCAACAGCTACAGCTGCAGCTTTATTAATAGATAAGAAAGGATCTTGTTCTGTACCTTTTCCAAGATCAGAGCCAGTTTTATTTACGTGATATACAGTTACCATGCCTTCTCCTCCTAACCTCTTCTTTGTCCTCATTATAAGCACAAATGTAAGCGGATACTATTACTTATGTTGTATAATATAAGACAATAATTGTGTTTTCATTGGAGGAGAAAATGGTTTTTTTTGAAGATCATGGAGTAAGAGAGAGAGAATCTTTTCAGTTTTTCACGATAGAAAATCAAAGCTTCCCTCTACACTTTCATCGAGCATATGAATTAATTATTGTAAATGAGGGAGAATTATTTGTAAAAATTGATCATAAGGAATATGTCCTTTACAAAAATGAACTAGCTTTTATCTTCCATAATCAATTGCATGAATTTAAAACGAATGGTCCTTCTCAAGTTACGATTGTTATCTTTTCTCCAGAATTAATTGGTGACTTTTTTATGAAGTATAAAGGTTTTATTCCAGAAAATAACATACTACAGATATCGAATATTCCTAATTTACATACATTAAAATCTATTTATCATCAAAAAAGTTTTTTATATGAAATTTGTGGGATGTTAGTCGATCGTACTAGACTTCTTCCTGTTGAATACTCTACAAGGACGAAGTTATTTCACCAAATTCTTCTCTTTGTGGATAAGCACTATAGCTATGAGTGTACGTTAAAAGCCGTATCGAAATATCTTCAATATGATTATGTTTACTTATCTAAACTCTTTACTGCGATAGCGAACATGACATTTACAGAATACTTGAATCAGTATCGGATATCTCAAGCTTGTTATCAGTTAAAAAATACCCAACACACGATTAATGAAATAGCGATGAACTGTGGATACAATAATTTACGTTCCTTTCATCGCAACTTTAAAAAAATAACCAATGTTTCCCCAAAAAGATATAGAGAAATAGGTTAGTTCTTATAAAAAAAGGAAGCCAAACTGTGTATCACAGGTTGACTTCCTTTTATGTTCCTTAGTCAAGCAATCTGAATGACTTAAGCTGCTGGTTCTTCTTCTTTTACATTTGCTTCAATATCTGCTTTTAATGCATCTACTTCGTCTTTAATTTCTTCTGGAATATACTTTGTTTTATTTAGATATGTTTTACTTAAAGAATAATCTGGAACTGATTTAAAAGCATTTGCAAGGAAATAGAAATTCACTTGAGCGTCACTTTTAAAGCTAAGTGTCTCATCCACAATTGTTTGATATTCTTTGTTTTTTAATAACTCGATAAACTTTTTATCTTCGTCCGTTAATTCTCTAGTTTCACTTTCTTTGCTAGCAGTAGTAGTTTTTTCTTGTGCTTTCTCTTCTTTTTTCTCATCTGCAGAAGTTCCACAACCTGCAAGTAAAAACATTAATGCCACAACAAATAGAGAAAGATATTTCATGTAAATCTCCCCTTACTAAAATATATAGTCTTTTTACTATCCCAAAAAGTACAAATGGTTATGTATAAATAAATAACTCTTTGGAAAAACGAATAAATTTCCAACCTTATAAACAGCATTAACACCATTAAAAGGTTAAAAATTTATTATTTTAGATGAATAAAAAATTCCAATTTTTGCTTGACTGAGACAGTTTATCACAGAAAATTCACTATATCAATATATTGTGTATTGTTATTTTTTTCTAAAAAATCAGTCTAATTATATTGTTACAACATACTGGATAAACATACAAAAGGAGCTAACCTCACAATCATTTATTCCTCTCCTATAGCAGTTAACACGGACAAAACTACTATAGTTCGATAACGATTGTAAAGTCAGCCCCTCTTACAGATCTGTATTTATAGAATAATACTTTTTACTTGTTTTACATAAAAGTATCGGACTACTAAGAAATATAAAATTTGTATTACTGTAAAACATGCTAGTACAAGAGCAGCTTCTCCAGAGAAATTGTAATCAAACATATGGGATAACGCTGTAAGAGCAACAGCACCATGGATTAATGCGACAACAATTGGAGAGAAAAATAGTAATGCAATTTGTCTATTCACTACTTTTTTAAGCTCTTTTTCTGTTAAGCCAATTTTAGAAATGGATCGAAATTTACGTTTTTCCTCATCTAAATCCGTAAATAATCGGAAGTAAAGAAAACTTCCAGCAGAGACGAAGAAAACAATTCCAATAAACAA
>DATMFU010000036.1:0-6316 GCA_035556015.1 Niallia sp.
TTGTAGGCTTGTCTCTAAAACTAGAAGCAATACTAACTACTATTGCTAAGTCAATTGCTGGTTCATCTAGCTTAACCCCTCCAGCAACCTTTAAATAGGCATCTTGGTTTTGTAATAACATTCCCACTCTTTTTTCTAACACAGCCATTAAAAGTGGTACCCTATTATGATCAATTCCATTTGCCATTCTACGTGGATTCCCAAAGCTAGTTGGTGATATAAGCGCCTGGATTTCAACTAATACAGGTCTTGTTCCTTCCATAGAAGCTACAACAGTAGAACCAGCAGCTCCTTGAGACCGTTCTTCTAAAAAGATTTCTGATGGGTTTTCGACTTCCTCTAAACCTGCTTCCTTCATTTCGAAGATTCCCATCTCATTAGTAGATCCAAATCGGTTTTTTACCGCTCTTAAAATACGATACGTATGATGACGCTCTCCTTCAAAATATAATACTGTATCCACCATATGCTCTAGTAGTCTAGGTCCTGCAATAGACCCTTCTTTTGTTACATGGCCCACAATAAAAATAGCAATTCCTTTGGTCTTTCCAATCCTCATTAACTCTGCTGTACATTCCCTTACTTGAGAAACACTACCAGGTGCAGAAGTAACCCCAGGATGATAAATGGTTTGAATGGAGTCAATTACAACAAAATCTACGTTTATATTTTCAATCGTTCTACTTATTTCCTCTAAATTTGTCTCAGAGTAAACAAGTAAATGATCGGAAACAACCCCTAATCTATCTGCTCTTAATTTTGTTTGTTTTTGTGATTCTTCTCCAGAAACATATAATACGGAATGTTTTTTCTGCGCTAATTGTGATGAAACTTGTAATAGAAGTGTTGATTTACCTATTCCTGGATCTCCACCTATTAACACAAGGGAGCCACGTACTATTCCTCCACCAAGCACACGGTTGAGCTCTGCTAAATCCGTATGTATTCGGGGCTCATTACTTGTTTCTATACTGGTTATAGGAATTGGCTTTGCTGCAATAGTGCTAGCTACTGAATGTGCAAATGCACCTTTTCTCTGTGTAGAGCTTTTTTCTACTTCCTCCACCATTGTATTCCAATTTCCACATCCAGGACATTTCCCCATCCATTTTGCAGATTCATATCCACAATCTTGGCAGAGAAATTTTGTTTTTCTTTTAGCCATTACTATGCCTCTTTCCTTTCTTTTTTAGTAATACTATTATATTTTCTCCTATATTTCCATAATAAACAAATGACACACGTATTCCATTTCTATACGTGTGTCATTATTTGGGTGTTACCTTATTTCTGAAGATGCACTGGTTGTGCACCATTCACTTTTACAGTAAATTCTCCATTTTCTATATCTAACTGAATTTGTTGACCAGTTAATACTGTTCCTCTTAATAACTCTTCAGATAATCGATCTTCTATATGTTTTTGGATAGCACGACGAAGTGGTCTTGCTCCATACTCTGGATCGTAACCCTCTTCTGCAATTTTTTCTTTTGCAGCATCTGTTATCTCTAATAAAATGTCTTGTTCTTTTAATCTCTTAACTAACTGATCCGCCATTAACGTAACAATTTCTTTTAAGTGCTTTCTCTCTAAAGCATGGAAAACAATTGTTTCATCAATACGATTTAGGAACTCTGGACGGAATGCTCTTTTTAACTCTTCCATCACTTTCCCTTTCATATCTTTATAGTCTTGATCTCCATCTTGTACATTGAATCCAACATATTTATTGTATTTTAATGCAGAAGCACCTACATTAGACGTCATTATTAATACTGTATTTCGGAAATCAACTGTTCTACCTTTAGAATCTGTTAAACGGCCATCTTCTAGTACTTGTAATAAAATATTAAATACATCTGGATGAGCCTTTTCAATTTCATCTAATAGGACCACTGAATAAGGCTTTCTTCTTACCTTCTCAGTTAATTGACCGCCTTCTTCATACCCTACATAACCTGGAGGTGAACCTACTAATCTTGAAGTAGAATGTTTCTCCATATATTCAGACATATCAATACGTATCATCGCATCCTCATCGCCAAACATAGATTCAGCTAAAGCACGAGCTAGTTCTGTTTTCCCTACCCCAGTTGGGCCGAGGAAGATAAAGGAACCGATTGGGCGTTTAGGGTCTTTTAATCCTGCTCTTGCGCGTCGTACTGCTTTAGAAATAGCTTTAACAGCTTCTTCCTGCCCGATAACACGATTATGAAGAATAGATTCCATATTTAATAATTTATCTGTTTCTGTTTGGGCAAGTTTTGAAACCGGAATTCCAGTCCAACTTGATACTACACTAGCAATATCTTCTACAGTTACTTCTGTATTTTCCTGACCTTGTTTTTCTTTCCAGTTCTTTTTCGTCTCTTCTAATTGCTCTCTTAATCGTTGTTCTGTGTCACGTAAAGAAGCTGCTTTTTCAAACTCTTGGCTTTGTACAGAAGCATCCTTTTCTTTACGTACTTCCTCTAATTTAACTTCTAACTCCTTCAAGTTTGGAGGAGTAGTATAGGATCTTAACCGTACTTTTGACCCTGCTTCATCAATTAAATCGATTGCCTTATCTGGTAAGAAACGATCAGAAATATAACGATCTGACAATTTAACAGCAGCATCAATTGCTTCATCTGTAATAGATACACGATGGTGGGCTTCATATCTATCTCTTAACCCTTTTAAGATTTGAATAGATTCATCACTAGTTGGTTCATCTACTGTAATTGGTTGGAACCTTCTTTCTAAAGCAGCATCTTTTTCAATATACTTACGATATTCATCTAAAGTTGTTGCTCCGATACATTGCAGTTCTCCTCTTGCTAACGATGGCTTTAAAATATTGGAAGCATCGATAGCTCCTTCTGCTCCCCCTGCACCAATTAACGTATGCAACTCATCAATGAACAGAATGATATTGCCAGCTTGGCGTATTTCATCCATTACTTTCTTTAATCGATCTTCAAATTCTCCACGGTATTTTGTACCAGCAACAACTGTACCCATATCAAGCGTCATCACTCGCTTGTCACGAAGAATTTCCGGCACTTCATTTTGAACAATTTGCTGTGCTAATCCTTCTGCAATAGCTGTTTTCCCTACACCTGGTTCACCAATAAGAACGGGATTATTTTTTGTTCTTCTACTTAATACTTCAATAACACGTTGAATTTCTTTACTTCTTCCGATAACCGGATCAAGACTGCCCTCTCTTGCAATAGCTGTCAGATCACGTGCTAAGCTATCTAACGTAGGTGTATTTGCACTAGCTGCTGATCCACCTTGATGGTTTCCAGACTCGCTACTTCCTAGTAATTGAAGTACTTGTTGACGGGCTTTGTTCAAGCTAACACCTAAGTTATTTAAAACTCTAGCAGCAACACCTTCTCCTTCTCTAATTAGACCTAGAAGAATATGCTCTGTTCCTACATAAGAATGTCCTAGTTTTCTTGCTTCATCCATCGATAATTCAATAACTTTTTTTGCTCTAGGAGTATAATGAATAGTTTGAGTAGCTTCATGACCACGACCAATAAGTTTTTCTACCTCTTCTTGAATCTTTTCAGCACCTAAGCCGAGAGCTTGCAATGCTTTTGCAGCAATTCCTTCTCCTTCTCGCACTAATCCAAGTAAAATATGTTCTGTTCCAATATTATTATGACCTAAACGAATAGCCTCTTCTTGTGAAAGTGCTAAAACCTTTTGTGCCCTTTCTGTAAACCGTCCAAACATCATACTTTCATCCTCCTTAGATTTATTATTGGATTTCTAATTTTAGTCTTTCTCTTATTAAGGATGCGCGACGAATATCGCGATCATTTGGATTCATTTGTTCTCCTGCATATAGTTGTAAAAAGCCTGGCTGTGTTAAAATCATTAATTCATTAAGGATACTTTTGGATACATTTTTAATATATCCTAGATCTATGCCTAATCGAACATCAGATAAACATTTAGCTGCTTCTTTCGTTTCTATAATACGACTATTTTGGAGTATCCCATAAGAACGGAAAACTCTGTCTTCTAATTGTATGTTAGAGGTTTTTACTAATGCATTTCTTGCTTCTTTTTCTTGTTCAATTAATTGGGTAACAACACTTTTCAAATCTTCAATAATATCTCTTTCTGATCTTCCTAAAGTAATCTGATTGGATATTTGAAAGATATTTCCTAATGCCTCGCTTCCCTCTCCGTAAATTCCGCGAACTACTAAACCTAGTTGTTGAATGGCGGGGATAATTCGATTCATTTGTTGTGTTAAAACCATACCTGGTAAATGCATCATGACAGAAGCCCTTAATCCTGTTCCTATATTAGTAGGACAACTAGTCAAATAACCTATTTCAGCATGATATGCATAATTAATAGATCCTTCTAGTAAATCATCTATCTTATTTGCTTGTTCTAAAGCCTGCGATACTTGAAGACCAGGTTTTATACACTGAATTCTAATATGATCTTCTTCGTTAACCATAATACTTAACTCTTCATTTTCTGATACTATCGTTGCTCCATAAGAAGATTCATCTGCTAATTGAGGGCTAATAAGATGTTTTTCCACTAGTACTCTTTTTTCCAAGCTGTTCAATTCACTCATTTTAAGCAATTCTAATGGGCCAAATAGGGAGTCCGTACTATTGATTAATTGCTTTTCTACCTGGTTAATAACAACTTCTGCTTCTTCTGCAGACATTAAGAGTGGAAATTTTATATGTTGGATATTTCTTGCCAGTCTTACACGAGAGGTTAATACAATATCTGATTCCGGGCCTTCTGAACTCATCCATGATGTTCGTGCTTTATTAATAAATTTTTCTAAAGTCACTTTATTCAGCCCCCTCGCCTGATGATGCTAACAATTTCTCTTTCTCTCTAATTTCATCTCTAATAACAGCTGCTTTTTCAAATTCCTCTTGATTAATTAATTCTTTTAAATCTTGTCTTAGCTGATCAATTTCCTTCTTAATAAGAAAGTGCCCACCAATTCTTTCTGGTATTTTCCCCTTATGTTCGATATTCCCACCATGTAACCTTTTAAAAAATGGCTGTAATTGTTCTTTAAATGTTTCATAACAATGAGGACAACCCATTCTTCCCAACTTTCTAAATTGAGAGAATGTCATATTGCATTCTTCACATTTTAATGGTTGCTGCTTTTTATAAGAATCCTCTTTGATATGCTGAAAACTTGGCTCTATATTTAATAATCCAGCTAATAAATTATTAATGGAAAAAGCGGAAGATCCATTAAACATATTTATTTCACTATTTTCCTTTGCACAGTACTCACATAAATGAAATTCAGTAATCTTACCATTAATATTTTTAGAAAAATGTAAAGTGGCAGGTCTTTCCTTACACTCTGAACACAACATATTTTCCACCTCATTTTTTTACCATTTGGTGCTTAATGCTATTTATATTTTAATGTAGTTAACATAGCCTTTAAAATCCTTGCTCTTAACTCATCTCTATATGGTAAATCTAAATATAAAATAGAACGATCTATGACACTTAACATAATTTTTGCTTCTCTATTATTAATAACTTCTTCTTCTACTAATCTAAAGATTAAATCTTCAGCACTACTTTGTGGTATTCGATTTTGAATTAGGGATAGTAATTGGTCAATTAAATGAGCGTTATCATGTGTTTGCACTTTCATAATACGAATAAAACCGCCACCGCCTCGTTTACTTTCAACCATATATCCCTTTTCTATTGTGAAACGGGTATTTATAACATAATTGATTTGCGATGGGACGCATTCAAATTTGTCTGCAATTTCGCTACGTTTTATCTCCACTAATGATTTTTCACTCATTTCTAATACTTCTTTTAAGTAATTCTCGATGATATCAGAAATATTTCTCACCAAACCACCCCCTTCTGACTTTGACTATATTTGACTATAATTATACATGATAAAAAGATTGTTTAGCAAGAAAGACGCTTTAATAATTTTCCCATTTTCCGTCATTTCCAAACCCTCATTTTTCATCATTCAAGAAGAGAGTAAAATATTATATTAACTATAGTCTGATTTATTGAAATTTTCAAGTTATAAGATGTCTTCCTATCTTAAAATAAATAGAAGTTAAATTTATACGTGGACATGAAGAGGATTTAATAAAATAAAAAAAGCCCTGAAAGTTAATTCTTTCAGAACTTTTTGGCAGCCTGGCGACGTCCTACTCTCACAGGGGGAGAGCCCCCAACTACCATCGGCGCTGAGAAGCTTAACTTCCGTGTTCGGTATGGGAACGGGTGTGACCTTCTCGCTATCGCCACCAGACTATTTCTCAAAACAACATATTTT
>DATMFU010000037.1:0-7512 GCA_035556015.1 Niallia sp.
ACTTATTAAATGGGATTCAGAGTATGCTAAAATAGAGGGTAGATTAGCTAAGACAAATGGAAAAATTCCTATGCAATTAGTGGTGTCCAAAAAAGGAAAAAAAGCAAAATTTAATCATATAGAGCAGCGTAAATTAAGTCAGTATATCGGTAATATGAATGTTGTTATGTTTGCTCCAGAAGATTTAAATCTAGTAAAAGGAAGTCCGCAAATCCGTAGAAGGTTTATCGACATGGAAATAGGCCAAATATCTCCGGTTTATTTACATGATATGGGACAATACCAAAAAATATTACACCAACGAAATAGTTTGCTCAAACAATTACAGATAAGTAGAAAAACGGACGATGCAATGCTCGAGATATTGACGGAGCAATTTATTCAAATAGCAGTAAAAATAGTTGCTAAGAGATTTGAGTTCCTTCGAATGTTGGAGAGTTGGGCAGTTCCTATTCATCAAGGTATATCAAGGGGATTAGAAAAGCTTGAAATACGATATAAACCCTCTGTAGATGTATCAGAAGAACAAGATTTGTCGAAAATGAAAAATATATACGAAGAAAAATTTCAATCAACGAAAAAGCGGGAAGTAGAACGAGGAGTTACTTTGTTTGGACCTCATCGAGATGATGTACTATTTTATGTAAACGGAAGAGATGTACAAACATTTGGATCCCAGGGGCAACAAAGAACAACTGCGTTATCGATAAAAATGGCGGAGATAGAATTAATACATTCTGAAATAAGGGAATATCCAATACTCCTTCTTGATGATGTTCTCTCAGAATTAGATGATTATCGCCAATCTCATTTATTAAATACTATCCAAGGGAAAGTGCAAACCTTTGTTACAACTACCAATATAGATGGTATTGATCATCAAACTTTAAAGGAAGCGGCTACTTTTCAAGTAGAGTCAGGTGCAGTGAGGCAGATTCAATAATTCCTGAGGTGAGAGAATGTACATTCATATTGGTGAGAATATTCTTGTGAGAAGTACAGATATTATTACAATTTTAGATAAACAAACTGTAGAAGATTCCCCTATTTCATTAGAGTTTATGGAAAAGCAACAGCGAACATTAGTAAATAAGCGAAGTTCTTCTTATAAATCTATAGTGATTACAAAAGATACCATTTATTTATCCCCTATTGCTCCTAATACGTTAAAAAAACGATCTGTTCAATTAATGGATCATGAATACTAAGAAAAAAGTCTATTATGTAAAAAATCTTGATGTCAATGGAAAGTAAGGTGATTGAGATGTCAATGGAACAAAATCCTATTGAAGAACAATCTTATGATGAAAGCCAAATACAGGTTTTAGAAGGTTTAGAAGCTGTTAGAAAAAGACCTGGTATGTATATAGGATCAACAAGTGGAAGAGGATTACACCATTTAGTTTGGGAAATCGTTGATAATAGTATTGATGAGGCATTAGCAGGATATTGTAATGAAATTAATGTCATCATTGAAAAAGATAATAGTATCACTGTGAAGGATAACGGGCGTGGGATTCCTGTAGGGATTCATGAGAAAATGGGTCGACCTGCAGTAGAAGTAATTATGACAGTTCTTCACGCAGGTGGGAAATTTGGCGGTGGCGGTTATAAAGTTTCCGGTGGTCTTCATGGAGTGGGAGCATCTGTAGTTAACGCTTTATCGAAGGAACTAGAGGTTTTCGTTCATAGAGATGGATATATCCATTATCAAAAGTTCCAAAAAGGAGCACCGGTTGCTGATTTAGAGAAAATTGGCGAAACGGACGAAACAGGAACAACAACGCATTTCACGCCAGATGGTGAAATATTTAAAGAGACTTTAGAGTATGACTATGAAATATTAGCAAATAGAATTAGAGAACTTGCTTTCTTAAACCGTAATATCCGAATAACAATTGAGGATAAACGAGATGGAAAAGAAAGAAGAAATGAATATCACTATGAGGGTGGTATAAAATCATATGTAGAGCACTTAAACAGAAGTAAGGAAGTTTTGTTTGAAGAGCCGATCTACATTGAAGGCGAAAAAGATGGGATTACAGTTGAAATTTCCTTCCAATATAATGATGGATATACAGGAAATATATTCTCTTTCGCAAATAATATCAATACTCATGAAGGTGGTACCCATGAGGCAGGATTTAAAACTGCTTTAACAAGAGTGATTAATGACTATTCTAGAAAAAGTGGGATACTAAAAGAATCGGATACAAATTTATCTGGAGAGGATGTAAGAGAAGGAATAGTTGCAATTGTTTCTATAAAACATCCAGATCCTCAGTTTGAAGGACAAACAAAAACGAAATTAGGGAATTCAGAAGTCCGTGCAATAACTGACACTATATTCTCTGAGCATTTAGAGAAATTCCTATTAGAGAATCCTAATGTAGCTCGAAAAATAGTAGAAAAGGGACAAATGGCTCTTAGAGCGCGTGTAGCTGCAAAAAAAGCAAGAGAATTAACACGCCGTAAGAGTGCACTAGAGGTCTCAAGTTTACCTGGTAAACTTGCTGATTGTTCTTCTAAGGATCCAACAATTAGTGAACTTTTCATAGTGGAAGGAGATTCCGCTGGAGGATCAGCAAAATCAGGGAGAGATCGTCATTTCCAAGCAATTCTGCCTTTAAGAGGTAAGATTCTGAATGTAGAAAAAGCTAGATTAGATAGAATACTTTCTAATAACGAAGTTCGTGCAATGATTACAGCCATTGGTACTGGAATTGGTGAAGATTATGATATTTCAAAAGCGAGATACCATAAAGTAGTTATAATGACTGATGCAGACGTGGATGGTGCTCATATACGAACGCTATTACTAACTTTCTTTTATCGTTATATGAGAAAGATTGTAGAAGCTGGATTTATCTATATTGCCCAACCACCTTTATATAGTATTAAACAAGGGAAAAAATTAGAGTATGCATATAGTGATGCACAACTACAACAAGTTCTTGAATCTTTACCTGCAAATCCAAAGCCTAATATCCAACGTTACAAAGGTTTAGGTGAAATGAATGCAGAACAATTATGGGATACTACAATGGATCCAGAAAAAAGAATTTTATTACAAGTTAGTCTAGATGATGCAATAGAGGCAGATGAAACATTTGAAATGTTGATGGGGGATAAAGTAGAACCTCGAAGAAACTTCATTGAAGAAAATGCAACATATGTAAAAAATCTAGATGTTTAAAAAGAACGATGTATGGTGAACAGCTAAGCATCGACTTGACGTTTCTTTTAAATGATAAATAAGGAATTTAGATGGATTAGTCGAACAGTATGGCTGACTAATTTATCTAACTATCCTTAAGGAGGTTTCCTTAACATGGCAGATATGCCAAATTCTCAAATTAAAGATAGAAATATAAGTAAAGAAATGCGTGATTCATTTTTAGATTACGCAATGAGTGTTATTGTATCTCGTGCATTACCAGATGTAAGAGATGGATTAAAACCAGTTCACAGACGTATCTTATATGCTATGCATGACCTCGGAATGCACTCCGATAAACCATTTAAAAAATCAGCCCGTATCGTTGGGGAAGTAATAGGTAAGTACCATCCACATGGAGATAGTGCTGTATATGAAACAATGGTACGTATGGCGCAAGATTTTAACTATCGTTATATGTTAGTGGACGGACATGGTAACTTTGGTTCAGTTGATGGTGACTCAGCAGCAGCAATGCGTTATACAGAAGCTAGAATGTCTAAAATAGCGATGGAGCTTTTAAGAGACATTAATAAAGATACCATCGACTACAAGCCAAACTTCGATGGAGAAGAGAAAGAGCCAGTTGTTATGCCTTCACGTTTTCCTAACCTATTGGTTAATGGAACAAGTGGAATAGCAGTTGGTATGGCTACTAATATTCCTCCTCATCAATTAGGAGAAATTATTGATGGTGTTCTTGCTGTAAGTAAAAATGAGGATATTACCATTCCTGAACTTATGGAAATTATTCCTGGACCTGACTTTCCTACATATGGAATGATTGTCGGAAGAAGTGGAATTAGAAAAGCTTATGAAACAGGTAGAGGGTCTATTATACTTCGAGCTAGAGTTGAGATAGAAGTAAAACCTAGTGGGAAAGAAGTAATCATTATTAAAGAGATTCCTTATCAAGTTAATAAGGCGAGATTAGTAGAACGCATTGCCGAATTGGTTCGCGATAAAAAAATAGATGGAATTACTGATTTAAGAGATGAATCTGATCGTAAAGGTATGCGCATAGTTATTGAAGTTCGAAAAGATGCTAATGCTAATGTTTTATTAAATAATTTATATAAACATACAGCAATGCAAACAAGTTTTGGTATTAACTTATTAGCATTAGTAGATGGACAACCTAAAGTATTAAGTTTAAAACAGTGTCTGTCTCACTATTTAGATCATCAAAAAGTAATTATTCGTAGAAGAACGGAATTTGAATTAAGAAAAGCAGAAGCAAGAGCACATATCCTAGAGGGATTAAGAATAGCATTAGATAATTTAGATGCCGTAATTAGCCTAATTCGTAGTTCACGTACAACAGATATTGCACGTGAAGGTTTAATGAAGAACTTTAATCTCTCTGAGAAGCAGGCACAAGCTATTCTTGATATGCGTCTTCAAAGATTAACAGGTTTAGAAAGAGAGAAAATAGAAGAAGAATATCAAGAGCTTGTTAAGCTGATAGCTGAGTTAAGAGCAATTCTTGCTGATGAAGAAAAGATATTAGAAATAATTCGTGAAGAGTTATTAGAACTAAAAGAAAGATTCAATGATACACGCCGAACTGAAATAGTAGCAGGTGGTATTGAAAATATTGAGGATGAGGATTTAATTCCGCAAGAAAACATCATCATTACATTAACCCATAATGGCTATATAAAACGATTACCGGCTTCTACTTATCGTTCACAAAAACGGGGAGGAAGAGGAATTCAAGGAATGGGAACAAATGAGGATGATTTCGTGGAACAACTAAGTTCTACTTCAACTCATGATACGATATTATTTTTCACTAACAAGGGGAAAGTATACCGCCTAAAAGGATATGAAATTCCAGAATTCAGCCGTACAGCAAAAGGAATTCCAATCATTAATCTTCTTGGAATAGAAAAGGATGATCGAATAAATGCTATTATTCCTGTTTCTGATTTTGTAGATGATTGGTTCTTATTCTTTACAACGAAAGAGGGAATATCCAAACGTTCTCCATTATCTTCATTCTCTCATATAAGAAATAACGGACTTATCGCTGTTAACTTAAGAGAGGGAGATGAATTAATCTCTGTTCGTTTAACGGATGGGACGAAGGAGATTATTATTGGAACGAAAAAAGGTCTTCTTATTCGTTTCCCGGAAACAGATGTAAGATCTATGGGAAGAACGGCAACTGGTGTTAAAGGGATTACTCTTTCAGAAGATGATGAAGTAGTCGGCATGGAAGTATTAGAAAATGATAGAGAAATTCTAGTTGTTACTAAATACGGCTATGGAAAAAGAACTCCAGCTGATGAGTATAGAGTACAAGGTAGAGGCGGTAAAGGTATTAGAACCTGCAATATAACCGATAAAAATGGTGACCTTGTTTCTATGAGAGCAGTAACTGGTGAAGAAGATTTAATGATCATCACTACTGGCGGTGTCATAATTAGAATGGATGTAGCTGATATTTCTTCTATGGGAAGAAGTACTCAAGGCGTTAAATTAATTAAATTGAATGATGAGGAATTTGTTGCTACAGTTGCTGTAGTAGAGAAAGACGACGAAGATGTTGAAGAAGTAGAAGGGGAAGAAGAAGTTACTACTTCAGAAGATGATAGTATAGAATCTTAATATAAGAGGATGTTCTAAAAGGTTGTACCTTAATATAATGTCTATAAATGTGGTGCTAAATGGTTCCATATATATAGATGGTGTAGTAAGGGAATCTTAGGGACATCCCTTTTTTATATAAAAATTGTAGAAAATGGAGCAATATAAGAATTTTTTTAACTATATAATGGTTAACATTTTAAAAAAAATACATTAAAATAGTTAAAAAGTCCGTATTATAAAAAGGTGGATCAACATGAATATAAATCTTGTAGATTTGAGACCAGGCTGTATTTTAGCAAGTGATGTCTATAAATTGACTAATAGACCAATAATAAAGGCCAAAACAGTTATTGAAGATGAACATATAAATATATTAAAGGCGTTTCTAATAAATGAAATAGAAATAGAAAGTACTTTAATTGATGGATCTCAATACATACATACTAGTGAGACAACAATAAATGATATAGAGAAGAAAAAAAATGTATCATTTTTAGAGCAATTTTTATATTCAGTTAAACAATATAAAAAGGAATTTACCTCCTGGCAATCTGGTCTACCGGTAGATATTGCAAAAATCCGGAAACTACTTTTGCCATTACTAGAAGACTTAAACAAATTAGAAAAAGAACTTTTTTCTCTTTACCATTTATCAAATAAAAGGGACTATATTTATCAGCATTCTGTGGCAGTAGGGCTTATAAGTGCATTAATAGCGAAGAGGATGGATTATTCCTATGGTGATATTGTACAAGTGGCTTTAGCTGGCTGTTTAAGTGATGCAGGAATGGCTAGAATAAATGACCAGTTAGTGCATAAAGTTGAACCTTTGACGGAAGAGGAATTTAATGAAGTAAAAAACCATACAAAGTATAGTTTAACGATGATACCAGATCACCCTTTATTAAAAAAAGAGACTAAACTGGCAATTTTTCAACATCACGAGAGAATAGATGGGAGTGGTTACCCACTTGGAAATACTGAAAATAAAATACACTCATTTGCTAAAATAATTGCAGTAGCTGATACCTTTCATGCGATGTCTTCTGAGAGATTATACAGAAAGAAACAATCACCTTTCCTAGTAATTGAAAAAATGTTGCAAGAAAGCTTTGGTAAGTTCGATTTAATTACAATGAATAGTTTAATCAATGCCATTATTCACTTTACTACAGGCAGCACAGTAAGATTATCAAATGGGGAGAAAGCGAAGATAATATTTACAGAGGGAAAAACACCAACAAGACCAATTGTAAAATTAGTAGATACAGATAGAATAATAGAATTAGAAAAAAATAGGCACTTATTTATTGAAGAGGTTATCGAGTATTAAATGAAGTAGCCAAAGGAAGATCACTAAACAAGTGGTCTTTTATTTTTTTATAAAAAAAATAAAAAAGTCATTGCATTATAATATAGGCGCTGTTATAATAATACAAGTCAGCAAGTTAGTAAAAAAACTTAATAAAATAATGTTGACTTATCACTTAGTTAATGTTATTATATAAAAGTTGCTTCTGATAGCAACGAAGATATTGCTCTTTGAAAACTGAACAATGAACGTCAACAATAATCGTTTTATAACACTTGTTGTAAAACAAAATTAAGTAATACAAAAGCTAGAGTTTAGCAATGAGCTAATCTTACTCTTTATTGGAGAGTTTGATCCTGGCTCAGGACGAACGCTGGCGGCGTGCCTA
>DATMFU010000038.1:0-4373 GCA_035556015.1 Niallia sp.
ATAAATGCCATTATCCCAAAAATCACTAAACCTATAAATCCTATAAATACTATAGTGAATAGAATACAGATAAGGGAGTATATAAAATAAGAGATAATAAAGTTAAAATATGCTTTTCCGTGATAATCAACAAATGCTGAATCTTTTTTTAATAACCAAATAATAAGTGGTCCTACTATAGTAGTAAAAAAACTCGAGACGTATATTAACATGGCAAATAGCTTTTCATCTTCACTTACATTTTGATGATAATCCATTAGGAATCCCTCCAAATTTAAATAAATATTCCATAAATAATACGGATAAATGAATGGAATGTTTCATTTTCTAATAAAATATAGTGTTCCTTTATTTTTCACAAAATAGTAAACATTTTTTAACATTTTAGATGATATTTCCTATTTTCAAATACAAAGATATTTTGTATGATAAGGAGAGAAAGTTGCTATAATAAGATAATAATAATATATAGGGAAGGCAAATGGTGCGCCACCTTTTTTTGGTTCTAGTGGGTTCGATTCCCACCCCGAAATTTTTTACAAAATGATAAAAAATTTCGAGGGTAGACTTTTCGACTAAACCTAAGTAAGGACTGCCCTCGCAGATTTTTTTATGGAGGGATTTCTTATGTTAAAGAAAAGAGATTTGGACGATTGTCAAGTTTTGTTTCCATTAATGACACACCCTGATGTCTTCCCTTTTGTACGTCATAAAGCTTACTCCTACGAAGAATTTCTTTTTCTAACAAAACAAACAATTGAAGCAGAAGAACGTGGAGAACTAATATCTAGAACCATATTAGACGAATGGCAAAATCCTATTGGTACCATCAATCTATATGATATACAAGATAATATTGGTTTTCTTGGAACATGGTTAGGTAAGCCATATCATGGTATGGGTTATAATAAAATTGCGAAAGAATTGTTCTTTTCCGAAGCATTTTTTGAGTTAGAAATGGAAAGTATTCTGATGAGAATTAGGAGTGAAAATATACGTTCTCTTAAAGCTGCGGAAAAGCTTCCTTATGCTATATCAGCAAATGAAACAAGAAGTCAGCTTCTTCAAACATTAAACAGTACTGGGAACACGTACGAACTTTATGAAATACCAAAAGATTTATTTACTCTATATACATTACGTCAAACTCAAGAAGAGTTATCAAATGATATCAGAGAGGCGTAATCCATACTTTATATACACATAAGATCAGTATAGTTATCAAACTATAACTGATCTTATTTTTGTTTTCTCACTACTTCAAATTTTTCTCTATTCCCCCTCATTTTAAGCAGTAGAAACATAAATCTTCTCCTTTTCGATTTATGTTATAATACGGTAGTTACTGAATAGAAAGAGGATACTAATAATGAAACAAACATATTCCATAACCGAAAAGTTAATACAGTTAACGACTATATTATTTCCTGTTTTAGTGACCCAAATTGGTATGTATGCATTATCCTTTTTTGATACAACAATGTCTGGTCATTATAGCCCTAACGATTTAGCAGGAGTTGCAGTAGGAAGCTCATTATGGACACCTATTTATACTGGACTTAGTGGGATATTACTTGCATTACCACCCATTATCTCTCAACTAATCGGGAGAAAAGAAGAACATAAGGCTCGATTCACGGTTATTCAAGCAATCTATTTGTCTATAGCTATGGCAATTATCATTTTGCTAATAGGTTATTTTTTCTTAGATACCATTTTAAATCTAATGGGTTTAAGTAATGATGTTAAAGATATTGCATATAACTACTTAGTTGCTTTAAGTACAGGGATCCTACCCATATTCATTTATTTTGTTATTCGCTCTTTTATTGATTCACTTGGCCAAACACAGGTAACCATGTTTATTACGATAATAGCCATTCCATTAAATGTTATCTTTAATTATCTATTTATTTATGGAGTTGGATTCTTCCCTGAACTAGGAGGCGTAGGTACAGGTTATGCTTCAAGTATTACGTATTGGTTTATGTTATTTGTTGCGATATGGATTGTGCATAAGAAAGAACCTTTCTTATCTTTCCGTCTAAGTACATCCTTTTCAAGAATATCGTGGAAAAAATGGAAAGAAATCTTAATAATTGGCATTCCAATAGGATTTTCTGTTTTCTTTGAAACGAGTATTTTTAGTGCTGTTACCTTATTAATGAGTAATTATGATACAAGCACCATTGCAGCCCATCAATCTGCTATTAACTTTGCATCACTCTTATATATGGTGCCACTAAGTATTTCTACAGCCTTGACTATTTTAGTTGGGTTTGAAATCGGATCTAGTAGATATAAGGATGCAAGATTTTACAGTTATATTGGTGTAGGTTTAGCAATTATTATTTCATTTATTAGTGGATTTTTATTATTAACATTTAGGACGGAAATAGCTAGTATTTATACGGAGAATAACAAAGTCTTACAATTAACTACCCACTTCCTTTTATATGCAATCTTTTTTCAACTTTCAGATGCTATTCAAGCTCCTATTCAAGGTGCTTTAAGAGGATATAAGGATGTAAATATAACCCTGATTATGAGTTTTATTTCATATTGGGTAATCGGTTTACCAAGCGGCTATTTCCTTGCTAATTATACAAATTTAGGACCATTCGGATACTGGATTGGACTAATTATTGGCCTTGCTATTGGTGCTGTATGTTTATCAAGCAGATTAATGTATATTCAGAAAAGAAAATTCAGTTACAGCCAAAGTTAGCATATACGAGAAACACGGTAGAACTTTGTTCTCCGTGTTTTTTTAGGCATATACACACATTTCCCTTTCTTTTGAATATCATAAAAAATAAGCATATTTCGTATGACAAGAAAGGATGAATTTCCCATGTTCCCATGGAATTTATTCCCTTTTAATAAAGATTCAAATAATAAATTAGATCAAATGAAGCCACAAGATATTCAAAAATATGTTCAGGAAATGATGGCTAAGTTAATGCCTGATTCTTTACAAAACATGAACCCGGAGAGTATGTTTCAAAATTTTTCAACACCAAATAATTCACATGCAAACATGCCTCATTCAAATAAAGACAAATTCAATTATCTCGTTTTTGAGACCCATCATCACGTTTATGTTCGTATCCCCATTCTTGATCCTATCTGGCTTGATCATATTAAAATTTTTTATACGTCCAATCAATTAATTATACAGCATATTCCTAAATTAGAGGATAAACATACTATTACTTTACCTGCTATTGTTAAAAGAAAGGGTTCTGCAGCTATTTATAAAGATGATGTACTTGAAATAAGAATTCAAAAGAATATAGATATACAATATTCTGAAATTGATGTAACAGAAATGAATTAAACAAAGGTTGGGACAAAATGAGTTTTGATAATTTGAAGAACATCTATCACTTTGTTGAGAACAGTCATAAAGAAGAATATTGGAAAGATATTTTTTCCTCTAATAACGGAAACGAGAAGAACTTTTTTAATAATAACCTTCCTCCAATTAAAAATAGCGATTATTTTCCATCATGTGATTACTATTTAACAAATGATATTTATTATATTGAAATAGAACTTCCAGGGATTAATCCAAATGACCTTACCATAAAAATAAAGGATCATATTCTGTATATCGAAGGATATTATCAAACCTTACATGATGGCTGTACCTATTTAGTAAAAGAAAGACAACACAAGCGATTTACAAAAAAACTTAGTATCCCCATTTCTATTACGGAACATGATATACACAAAAAAATGACGAATGGACTCTTCCAAATCTCATTTCATGCTAAATAAAAAGTGGGTAAGAATCAAAAAGATTCCACCCACTTTCATCTTTTTATAAGAAAAGTTTATCATAGCAATAAAATGGATTTTCTTTTCCTTCAAAATAAGTGATTCCCACTTTGTTATAACCATTTTTCACGAATAAATTCTGAGCTTTAACATTTAAAGCATAAGTATCTGCTTTTAAATAAAAAATATCATGTTCAATGCTATAAATTTCTGCAAAGGCTAATAAATTACTTGCAATGCCTCCACCGCGAATTTCTGGATCTACTACTAATCGATGTATGATCATATATTCTTTATCTGTATAAGTCCATGAAATTTTATCATAATTTTTCCCGTCAACTTGATCAATCGTAATAGAACCTATTACTTTATCATCTTTTACTGCGACAAAAAGTGTATTATTTTCTATATCTTTTTTAAAAATATCTTCATTAGGATATTTATGAGACCATTGATCATTTCCTTCTTCATGCATAATAACCAATGTTCTATGTAGAATATCTAAAATTTCAGGTAAATCTTTTAACATTCCTTGTCTAATCTTCACTAGCAATTCTCCTAAAATGTATTTCTTCCTAATAACCAGCTAC
>DATMFU010000039.1:0-7920 GCA_035556015.1 Niallia sp.
AACCGATCCAGAAGAGCTCGATTTAGAATGGACAAAACTGGTACAGGATGCAATGAAATCAGGTGTATCAAAGGAACAGTTTAAAGAGTTTTTGGAATTTAATAAGTGGAGATTACAGAATGAAAATGATAAATAAAGCATGATCGGCGGCTTGATGGCTGCTGGTTGTGCTTTTTGTTTTGTGTACAATTTATCTTCGTGCTATAAACAAATTAATAACGAAATGAAAATCCAGTATGCGTGCATAAACATAACAATCGTATAAAGAGTAGCACCAACCAAAGAGAAAAAAACAAGTATTTTACTTAGAGTGATATTCGTATAACAAAGAATCAATACTAAAAAAACGGAAAGTGAAAATTTTAAGAGAAGAAAATAAGCAGAGTTATATTCATATAGTAAACTCATAATTAGGTTTCCTTCATCAATGATATTTAACTTCAAACCAATATATGTTATTGTCCCATCGACTACATTTAATATTGCAAGATAGAAACAAACAAGTTTTAACATAACCCATAACCCACCATCTCATATAGTAATGATGTAAATATTTATCATTTCTTTCTTAATGTAAGTACATTTATCTCCGGAGTATTTAGAAAACGGAATTTTAGGAATGGTATTGCATTACTACTCCCTAAGCCAGCACTAACATATTGTTTTGTACCATTGTATTCCCACAATCCTTTTACTCGATCTTGAGGTGGAAATAGCCCATTATTAGCATAGTATGGTTCGGGTATAAATAAGGCACCAACAAATGGAACTCTAATTTGCCCGCCATGATAATGTCCTGCTATGATTAAATCATTCTTGCTAAAATATGAATGTGGGTCTTGTTTTAACTGGTCAATTCTTTTATCTACGATTGGATAGTGATTCAATATGACAAATAGATCACCCTTTTCAACCTTAGCGAGCTGACTAGTAGTATCAGCAATAGATATATCAAAATTTCCAAAATAAATGGAGGTATTACTTTTATCAATTGTATATACTGAATCTAATAAGTGTACACCTCGATCCTCCATCCCCAAAAGGAATGTGTTCTTTGAAATAGATTTATCAGGATGAACAACATAAGGTATTGGGTCGGTATTACCAGGAACAAATAGAATATGTTCTTTATTTTTAATACCATCTAACAAATCATAATTTGGAGAGTAATTTTCACTATCACTATGACTTAAGAGGTCACCAGTTAGCGCGATAACATCATAATTAATAGAATTTATTTTTCTGATGAGAGTTTCTTGTTTCGAACCAAATGTCTTTTCATGCAAATCCGATATTTGAAGAATTTTAAAATTCTCTAATTCCCGTGGTAAATCATCAATTTTGATCACTTGTTCAACAATTTTTATTCTATTATTATCCCAAAAGGTATAGATAACGATCAAAAAACATAGACCCAGAACAAAAATTAGAAATAACCTCCCCTTTCCCATAAAACACCCCTCAGTTTGTACATCCACCTGTAGTTATTGTTATTTTGAAAATTCTTATAAACTAGCTTTCATTTGACTTTCCAATAGATGCCCTAGCATACCTTGCTTATCTTTAGCTAATCTCCCAAACTCACCATTTTGAATAATTGAACCTTTATCAAGAACAACTACTTGATCAGCATTTCTTATTGTTGACAATCGATGTGCGATTACGACAATGGTCATTCTTCCTTTTAACTTTTCCAGTGCTTGTTGAATTTTCGCTTCATTTTCTGTATCAAGTGCGCTTGTTGCTTCATCTAATACCAGCATCGATGGTTTGCGTAAAATGGCTCTTGCTAAAACGATCCTTTGTCGTTCTCCTCCAGAAAGTCGGATACCTCTATCCCCAATAATCGTGTCTAACCCATTAGGTAACTCACGTACAAACTCAGCAGCTGAAGAAAATTCTAATGCATCCCACATTTGTTCTTCTGAGGCATTGGGTTCAACAAGTTCCAAATTTTCTTTTATACTTATATTAAATAAAAAGGGTTCCTGTGGAACATAACTAATTGACTTACGAAAAGATGGGATATTATCTTGTGATACAGGAATACCATCTAATAAGATTTTACCTCTTTCTGGTTGATTCAATCCCATCAACATATCAATCAACGTACTTTTTCCCGCACCAGAACGACCTACAATAGCTGTCATTTTATTAGCCGGTATAACAATATTTATGTTGTTTAAGGCATATACAGTTGATGGATTACTTTCATAACGGAAAAACACATCTTCCAATTCAATTTGTCGGTTAATATGTATGTGTTTATGTTCTTTTCCTAGATGAAATTCTCTAGACTTCTTACATTCTTCTTGAAAATTTTTCACTGCTTTAAAAGCAGGTAATATAGTTGCAATTTGTTCAAGTGACCCTTGAATTCCTGCAACTCTTGGCCAAAGTCTAGAAAAAATCACGATAATTAACATTAATTGGCTTGCCTGTGCATGAAATGCGCTTAGAGCAATGAAGATAAATAAAGCAATTAAAAGAGCCGAAGCGACTTTATAGTTCATTTGTGAAATGGTTTTTAGCTTTGTATATTCAATCTGCTCATCTTGCATTCCTTTTGTAATCTTTCTAAACCATTCCATGCGGGAACTCTCTAATGAATTACTCTTAATATCTTTTATCCCATTTATTTGGTCTGTTATTCCAGCTAAATATTCTCTACCCATCGTGTAATTTTTTTGTCCCAATTCTACAGATTTCTTCAAGAATTTTCTATTAAAGAGGATTAATACAAGCCCACTTAACAAAACAAACATTGTTATACTTGAGGATAACCAAAGGGCAATCCCTATCTGGATAACTGTAAAGACTAAGGAAGTCATAAATTGTAAGAATGAATGTGTACCTGCACTTGAACGGGCAATTTCAGCAGTTAAAAAATTAATAAGATCTGATTTTCGATTCTTTATAAAGAAATTCCAATTTGCATGAAGGAGAGCTTCGTAAGTTTCAATTCGAATATGTCGGAAAAAGCCATGTTGAATTTTAGTATTCCGAATCGTAATGGATCTTTGTAGTACATTTTGTCCAACAACAATTAAAACATAAATGACTAAAATGACTGGCAAACCTATATTACTAGGAATATTATTAAAAAATGAGAATACGTTTGAAAGCATCTCATTCGCTTCAATTTCTACGATTCCGCTCATACTAATCATCGGGATGAGCAGTAAGATACCTACACCGTCTAGTAAACTTATAAACATCATGGCAAACAGATTTATATATAAAACCTTCCCTGCATAATGGTGGATTTGTTTTAAGAAGTATATTAAATCTGACATTTTCTTCCCCCTAAGGTAACGCGTGTTTCCTTACTCTCCTCCAAGCCCAAATAAATGGTCGTAGAGGGAAATATAAAAAATGAAGTTTTTTTGGTAATGGTAATGCATCGGCATCCTCAGGCAATGGGTGTAATATACTTAATGCATACCATATCTTTTGTTTTAAAGACATTAATGAAAATAGATGACGTGAATGATAGCGAAATACCTCTTCAGGTACGGGATCTGTATGTAAATTAACCATTTTTTCAAAATAAAAAATGGCCTCTTGTGCTAGTTTTTGAGAATGTTTATTAGCTAGTATAGGCATCATTTCCGCTGAGATATGTGAACCCAATAACTCTGAAGTTAAAGCAAGTGCCTGAGCTCCTGCTTTGTGAAATTGATAGATTTTTAATAATTCATTTACTTTTTTCCAATTAACCTGTTGTTCTGTCAACTGATGAATATCAAGTAACCACCTTAGACGCGACCACCCATGTCTAGCCCCATGTGAAACGAGGAATAAGAAAAGGTCCTCTTTTCCAAGGAAATAAACTGGATAATTTGTTAATTCACTTTTTAGTTTACGATTCCACAATTGTTCAAATTTAGGTTCAACTCCAGGTCCGGGATTTAGTCTCCAATGTATTTCTGCTTTCATCCGTTTTAAAGGATGAAAATATGTAACATGGTGATGTCTCCATTTCCAATCATTTAAAACTGTTTCAATGTAGTCAACTTTCTCATACCCTTGTTTTATTAAAATGGCTTCTGCCTTTTCAAGGTCTTCAATTGAAATCAGAAAATCTAAATCGCTGGATGTACGAAGTGAAACATCACCATAAAGATCATGAGCTATAACAGGTCCTTTTAAGAATAGAAGACGAATGTTATCCTCTGTATAAAACTTACTTATCCGTTCCATCTCTGAACTTAAATAAAGCATGTTAAATGTGTTTCTTTTATATTGAACGGAAAGATGATTCATTACTTTCGTTGGTATTATTCCTTTGTCTAAATGGATTAAAATGGAATGTAGTACAGGATATACACGGTGATGCATTGATTGCTCAATAAAATGATCCCAATCAATGCCCATAAAAAGGTCTCTATTAACAGTATTTTTCTTTATTATCTCAAGGATCACTTTAAGTTCTTCAGGAACATTCGCTAGATTAAGGTGAACTTGATTTTGCATGGTGCTTTCCCCCAGTTTTTTTGGCAAATTTCCCGACAACTGTAAACTTTTCCATTCCTTCAAATCCAGTAATATAATAAGGTCCACTTCGCAGCCATGCATGTGCAATCATCTCACCGGATTCATCTCTAGCTGTCCCTAAGTATAAGGTACTTTCAATATTCCGCTTCTCTAACATTTTCATCGCGGCAATCGCTTTTACAAGGCATTGACTTTCCCAAAATGTATAACGGCTCATCATATGAATAGCCTGGGAAATACTTGATAATACTCTTTTATTTGATAAAGTTTGCTCAAATGATGTTTCTTTCATATGCTCCCCTAAAGAAGGTGCTATTTTTGCGAATGAAATGCTTTTCAAATAGCGACCTATAGCTAAATAGAAATAAGCTTCAACCAAGAGTAATTTCATCTTCCAATCCATTTTTAGAAAGATCTTTAGTTTATTCAAGCTAATTATTCCCTTCTAGATATAAAACTATAATTTAAGATTCTATTATTAATAAACCTTCATCAATTAATTGCTTAACAAACTTCATTACTTGCTGTTCACATTCATTTTTTTCAACTTCATACTGAGAAACTAATTTGGTGACTACTTGATCAATTGTGATAGGTTTTTTTGCTAAATCCCATATTACTCCACCTATTTCACCTAAATTGTAATACTTCCCATTTCCAATACTTAACATTACTTTTTCTCCACCCATATCACTTACTATATTCCCTTCTCCTTGACTAACAATATGTGTTGGCAAAAGCTCTTTTGTTTTAACCATAAAACGTTTCCTCCTTTTTTACTGTTGATAAAATAATTTCTGCTAAATCGAGTGCTGAAAATCTAGATACAGGTCGACACAATTGATATAAACTAATACTTTCACATATTTTTGCTGTTATGTTAAAATGCCAATCCAATAAACCTAACGGATGAATAAAGAAATTTCGATAGGTATGTGCATATAAAGTTTGAAGGCACTGGAGATTCTGTATTGGATTAAATTCAATCACGTCATTTTCTTTTCTAACTAATTCGAACACACCCGCTAGAGGTAATTGTTTTGAAGCAAATTGATTTAATACTGGAACTGCATATTTACTTTCTCTTTCAATGATTGGACGGTACTGGCTTGATTCAACATTAAAATGATCCAGACTCTCTTGCCATAACTTCTGTTGAGGATATGCGGGTGTTATCATCGGAATGTTTTTTTCATTTAGAGTGACAGGAATAACATCATCACTTATAAGCTGATATCCTTTATTTAAAAAGACAGAAGCCAAAGTTGATTTACCAGCACCTGAATCTCCAACGATTGCATATGCCATTCCATCTATTTCTATTGCACTACCGTGAAGTGGAAGGATTTTTTTCTGCATTAATAGCGCTCCCATACAGGTGCCTAGTAGATATAATCGAATTTGGTCTTCAGTGGTGTTATTCATTGGGGTGTAATAGATTTTATTTCCGTTTTTAATCATGAAGATTGCTTTTTCAGGTATGCGGAAAAGTATTAGGTCCTTTTTCAGGACAAAATATTGACTTCCCTCTGTTAGCTCCTCCCAAGCGGATGTTAGGTTTTTATATTCTATGAAAATATCTGCTTCTCCATCATTTTCCGGATCTGGTAATTCTGGAAGAAAGATATCGCTCAAAATATTAAATCCAAATGCTTTGTATAATGTTTTTTGTTTAATAGATGTTTTCACCCAATGTCCTCCATAATGTGTTTAATACTATCCCTTATACTATTTAAGTTATAAGGGATTTTTACTTATTTTGCAGGATATTAGCTATCTAAACTACCTTTTGGTAGGCAAGAAGCATTAGATCTTCCTTCGTGAGTTTCACTTTTACCATCAGAAACATCAAAACAATCGGCATTTGCATTACCAGGACCATTCATTGTCATGCTGATATCAAGAATCTCTAATACAGGAACATTCCAAGTTTTTTTCACTTATATCACCTCCTTTTGATCTCTAACCAACCTTTTTTAAAAATCGATACACAATTAAACTACGAACTACTATTCTAAAATTCTCTTCGAATACCATTTCAGGTTTTGGTTCTTTACCTAATTTTGAAATTGCCTCATTTACCATTCTTGTGTTAATCAAAGATGACATGATGGAATCATTGAGAAGGGTATTTACTTCTTCAATAAAAACACCCCAATTTTTGGTCATTCTGTGAATTGTGTCAGCTCCTTGTATACCCCTTTGTCTTTGATTTAACCTCACAGAATTAGGTAAGTAGTTTTCAGTGGCCCTTCTTATTAGAGAACGTTCCAACCCTTCTGTCGTATATTGTTCATCAGGAATAGACAAGCAAAAACGAATAAGTCTTATATCATTAGTGGGATCCCTATCCCATAAAGAATAGCGTAAGGACATTTTGGTGTTTGCTACACCACTTTTGTTCCAAACATATAAGTGTTGATAATAGTTTTTTCGATACTGATTTACATCCTTTATTGGATTGCCATAAACATCTAATCCAAAATCTTTTAATTTATCAAAGACTTTTGTTTTACTAGCTAAATGAGGATTTATTAAAAAATTACTTAGATTTGAGTTAGAGTTGTTCGTCTTGGTTTTAAATGAAGTAAATGCCCTTTTGAAAATGAATGGAATCATTACTGCTTTTCCTGTTTTAAAGTTCTTACAATAATCATCCAATTCATTATATAATTTTACCCACTTAGCCTTTTTAAGTAAGGATACATAATAACTATATGTTAAGTTCATAGAGCCCCATGAAATAGAGTGATTACCCCTTGCACCATTTAAAAGCACTTTTATCCCTTTTTCTTGTGCTTCATGGTTGATACCATTTAACCAAAAGGCATTTTCAAAGAATTTATAAGGCATCTCCATTACGTCAAGGAAATCATCTATTACATCCATAGGACTTTCTCCAGAAAAACTTAAATATTGATCTTTTATATTTCCTACGTATTTAACTGTTTCTTTTATATAAGGCTTTTCATTTGGTAAATAATAATTATCTGTCCAATCAATAAAGCTTTCTTCTGGTATATAACTAAATGTATGTAGTGTTTTATTCGTTTTCTTCAATTCTCTGGCAGCAAAACTTACAACTGAGCCTGAATCCAGACCCCCACTTAAGTGTGATCCAACTTCACCAAACGTTCTAAGTCGATCGGTCACAGCCTTTTGCAGGACTTCTCGAAAAGCTTCTTCATATTCTTCATTAGAATTTAGTTTTAATTTCTCAGTTACCTCTATCGTATAGTACCTCTTTAATGTTACTTTTCCGTTTTTTACCGTAATACTATGAGATGGAGGTACTTGATTTATATTGTTATAAACAGTAGAATTCATATCAACACTTTCAACCATGTTTGGAATAGCTAAGAACTCTGCTAACCACTCTTCATTGAGACTCTTCTTTACATCTTGTAAAGAAAATAGAGGTTC
>DATMFU010000040.1:0-4094 GCA_035556015.1 Niallia sp.
GGTCTTTCTTTTTCTACTATATTCCATCCCTATAATCGTTCATTTCTTCTTCTGGGCATCCCTCCTTTAAATCACTTTTTCTCGCGGAAATACAATTGAACTGCTTTCTTGACATGTCCTTTTTCCTTGTTAAGATAAGCAGTAGCTTCTTCATGCGTACCGTCTGTTAAAGTGCGGAAAATCGAGACGTTCAATTGATAATCATTTTCCCTTAGAATGTTTTCTGCTTCTTTTTCATCGATGTCTGTTAAATTAGCTAATGTGTCTACTGCACGTTTTACTAATTTTTTATTTATTAGCTTCATATCCACCATTTCATTGCTATATACTTTTCCAAGTCTAATCATAGTGGCTGTCGATAGCATATTTAAAATCATTTTTTGAGCAGTTCCTGCCTTTAATCGAGTTGAGCCTCTTATTACTTCCGCTCCAGTTACAGCTTCAATACCAAAATCACATATGCTGGACAAGATTGTATTTGGATTATTACTAATACCTATCGTAAGAGCATGAAGTTCCCGAGCAAATTGGATAGCTGAAAGAACAAAGGGGGTTGATCCACTAGCTGTTACCCCAATTAGAATATCTTTCGAAGAAAAGGAATGAGATTGTAAAGTAACGATGATTTGTTTTTCATCATCTTCTGTTTCTTCTAATGAAGTATACATTGCTTCCTTTCCACCTGAGAGGATAGCATTCCAGCGTCCCATATCGATGGAAAAGGTGGGTCCAAGTTCTACAGCATCCACCATTCCCAATCTCCCACTTGTTCCTGCACCTAAAACAAAGACTCTACCACCTTCTTGCCACTTTTCAATTATTGCATCAACAGCCAATGCAATAATTGGCAAGGTGCTTTTGACAGACTCTGCTACTGTTTGGTCTTCTTTATTCATAAATTGAACAATGTCTAACGTATTCCATTCATCTACATCTACACTATCGAAATGACGCATTTCCGTTAGTCTATTATTTGTCATTATTTAACCTCTTCAAATCAAGCACAAATTTATAGCGGTCGCCACGATAGATAGATTTTACATACTCAAATGGCATCCCATTCTCTAAATAGCCGATGCGTTCCATAAGTAAGACTGGTGAACCATCTTTAATCCCAAGGGAAGTACTCTCATTCCCTTGAGCTAAAGTAGATTCTACTGTTTGCGTAGCATGACTGATCTTTAAGTCTAAAGTATTGTCCACGTATTCATAAAAGGAAGCATGAAGAATCTCTTCCTTCAAACCACTAATTAAATCAGAAGGTATATAAGTAGTTTCAAGTGCCATTGGTATCTCATCAGCAATTCTTAATCGAATTACTTCATAGACCCAATCTCCTTCTTTTCTATTAAGCTTCTTCGCAATACTTTGAGTGGATGGTATACTTTTAAAATCTAATATTTTTGTTTGAGGCTTTAATCCTCTTTTTTTCATATCTTCTGAGAAACTGGTCATAAAGGTTAGCTCTTGTTCTAGCTTTGGAGAAGCAACGAAAGTTCCCTTTCCTCGCTTACGAACAAGTACTCCTTCTGAGACAAGATTGTTAATCGCTTGACGGACAGTCATTCTGCTTATCCCATATTTCTCGGAAAATTCGCGCTCTGAATGAATGGGATCCCCTGGATTTAAATCCCTTATTAGCTCTTTTATTTCTACCTCCAGTTGATAATAAATGGGGATATGTGAATCCTTATTAATCAACTATAGACACTCCCTTTAGTCTCCTTATAAACAGATAATGCTTCTTGGTCTGCAATAATTGTAACATTAGGATGCGTTTTTAAGATGGATGCAGGTAAATCCTCACTTACATCTGTATTCATAAGTTCATTTAAAATAGGTGCTTTTTTTATTCCAGAAACTAATAACAATATTTCTTTACTTTTCATAATAGTAGATATTCCCATAGAGATAGCATGTGTTGGGACTTCCTCGATTGAACTAAAGTATCTTGCATTTGCTTGCTTTGTAGATTCGGCTAGTTCTACAATACCTGTTTTAGAGGAGAATGAAGTACCAGGCTCATTAAAACCAATGTGTCCATTTTCTCCTATCCCTAAAATCTGCAAATCTATTCCGCCTAATGATTCAATTAAACTTTCATATTTTTGTCCAGCTTCTTGATCTTCTATATTTTTAGCATATGGCAAATGGGTGTTCTCTTCTTTAACATTGATATGTTCAAACAAATTCGTTTTCATATAATAGTCGTAACTTTGTGGATTTTTCTTATCTAGTCCAATATATTCATCAAGATTCACTGTCATTACTTCTTCATAAGAAGTATCTGATTTTTTAAAATCATTTATTAAATATTGGTACGTTCCAGTAGGAGTACCACCTGTTGCTAGACCTAATACACTGTTAGATTTCAAATGTACTTGCTTAATAATTTCCTTAGCGGCAAATTCACTCATCTCTGCGTAATCTTTTACTTCAACTAATTTCATTTGTTTCTTCCTCCATTCAGTTATATAAATAAAACTTTTATTCCCTCTTTATATTTCCTTACTATAAGTGCTTTTGAAACAAGCTTATTCCTAGCTTGTTTCAAAATCCTGACAACTCATTATGCAGAATACACGATTTGTCCTCTGCAAATAGTTAATTCCACTTCATTCTTCTCATTTAAGATAACCAAATCAGCATCTTTGCCTGTTGCAATACTTCCCTTTCTATCCAATAAACCTATTTGTCTTGCTGGATTATAAGACGCCATTTGAATCGCTTCTTCTAAAGAGCAACCAGTATAATCCATCATGTTATGAATCGCATCAATCATTTTTAGAGTACTTCCAGCAAGTGCTCCATTCTCCAAAAGTGCTTTTCCTTCTTTAACAATTACCTTTTGTCCCCCTAAAGATGAAATTCCATCCTCTAGCCATTTTGCACGCATACTATCTGTAATTAAAATAATTGCATCTGCACCTTTTTGCTGATAAGTCAGCTTTACAATACTTGGATGGATATGAATTCCATCAACAATCATTTCTGTGATTAATTCAGGATGAAGTAATGCTCCCCCTGCTACACCAGGATCTCTATGATGTAAACCTCTCATCCCGTTATATAAATGGGTAACATGATTCACTCCTGCTTCAATTGCAGCCAAAACCTCTTCATAAACTGCATCTGAATGTCCCATGGAAGGTACAATTCCTTCCGATTTCAAGTATTGAATAAGTTCCCTACCACCCTGTTGTTCTGGAGCCATCGTGACTAGTTTGATTTGATCTTGAGATAATTCTTGCCATTTTATAAATAAATCTTTATTTGGTTTCTTAATTGCATCAAGAGGTTGAGCACCTGCTCTTTTTTCGGAAATAAAAGGTCCTTCTAAGTGAATTCCAATAATTTCTGCAAGTCCCTCTTGAGAAGATGAAGCGATATAATCACCAATATTAGCAAGTGCTTTTTCAATATCCTCAACTGGTTGTGTCATGGTTGTTGCTAAGAAGCTAGTGGTTCCCTCCATCGGTAGTGTTTTTGCCATAATTTCAAGTGCATCAGGAGTTGCATCCATTGCATCTGCATTATTTGCTCCATGTATATGGATATCAACAAAACCAGGAATTAATTTCTTACCATTTGGGAAATCTATTACTTGAGCTTGTTTCCAATCTTCCTCTTTAAAACGAGTCATTTTTTCAATAGATTTGATTTTTCCATTTTCAATTACAATATATCCCTGTTCAATCTTCTCCGCTTCTGCATAAATGCTTAAGTTCGTTAATACTACTAATTTGCTATCATTTACTAACATGTTTAAGACTCCTTTTTCACTTAAACTATAAACTATATATCTAGATGTCTATACCAGTTACTATACAAGCTATTCTAATCCTTATTTCCCATTCTACTAAAAACATTCTAGTAAAGCTCAAAAAGGCTTAGAAAATCTGACATATTTTATATTTTAACAGTAATCATCTTCACTTAAAATTATAATTCATTATTCATACCTCCGTCAACCCTATTCCAATATTTGGCTAATCATTAACAACATAAGCGTTATTCTATTAACTTACGTATACTAATTCCCTTTCCTTGTACATACTGTTTATAAGCACTATCTTTCATAATAGGAAAGCAGG